>DASXTG010000089.1:0-7155 GCA_036505515.1 Candidatus Dormiibacterota bacterium
CCTAGAGGCCGAGCGCACATTGTTCGGCCCGGTCGCGGGTGACCTCGCCGCGATCGAGGATCGGCTGCGGCAGCTCATCGAGGCCGATCCCGATGTCGTTTCGGCGCCGATGACCGATCTCTTTGCCGCGGGCGGCAAACGAATCCGTCCAGCGCTGGTGCTGCTGGCGGCGAAGACCGGCATCTTCGACCTCGAGCGTCTCACTCCTGCTGCAACTGCCGTGGAACTGACGCACGCCGCGACGCTCGTCCACGATGACGTGATCGACCGCTCGACGGTGCGGCGCGGACGTCCCACCGTTGCGGCGACCCTCGGCGATGAGCCCGCGATCGTCGTCGGCGACTTCTATTTCGCGAAGGCCTATGAGCAGGCGGCGGCCACCGCCTCAACTGACGTGGTGACCATCCTTGCGCAGGCTGTGATGCAGATCTGCGCGGGCGAGGTGAGGCAGCAGGCGATCCGACATCGTTACGACACCGACATCGACGAGTACATGCCGCGCATCGAAGCCAAGACGGCAACGCTTCTTTCCGCCTGCTGCGACATCGGCGGCGTCCTGGGCGGGCTCGACGGACGCAAACGCGCGAAGCTGCGCGAATACGGCCGCCTCCTGGGTCTTGCGTTTCAAATCGCCGACGATGTCCTCGACTACACGGGCAGCGAAGCCCAAATTGGGAAGCCTATCGGCCACGACATAGCTGAAGGCTTTGCGACACTCCCGCTCATGCTCGCGATGGAAGAGGCGCATGTCGCCCGCGAGCTGGCGAGCATCCTCCACAACGGCCGGCAGCTGAGCGCAGGCGAAGCTGAGAAGATCGTCAGCATCGTGCGCGCAAGCCGCGGGCCGGACAAGGCACTCGAGAGCGCGAGCGCGCACGCCTCCGACGCGCGCCAAGAGCTGCTTGCGTTGGGCAACGGTGAGGTGCCGGAGTGCCTTTCCGCGCTGACCGCCTACGTGGTTACTCGAAAGTTCTAGTCTTTCTCAGGAGTGGTGGGCAAGGGCTCGGGGGCGAGCCGGGTCAAGCTCGTCGGCGTCGGGCCTGGACATCCAGGCCTTGCGACTGTGCAGGCGGTCGAGGCCATCAAGGAAGCCGATGTCGTACGCAACTGTGATGGGTGCGGCACCGGGCTCCTGCATCTAGCCCCCGCCGGAGCCGATGTAGGACCGCTCGAGTCAATCGAAGAGATCATCCGGCTGGCGCGGGCGGGTCGCACCGTGACCGTGCTCTTCCCAGGCAATCCATACGCCTTCTCGAACGGAAGCGAGATGGCGCAGAGGCTCGAGCGGGCCGGCGTCGACTTTGAAGCGATGCCCGGTCTCATCGTCGAGCTCGCGGCACCGGTCATGAGCGGCATTCCGCTGACCATCGAGGGACGATCGGCCTCGATAGGGTTCGGCCTCGTCAAGGGCGCCGAGACGGTGGTCTTGCGCCTCGCCTCCGGTTGGTGGGAGTCGGGCATCACTGCGCTCCTGGCAGATGGCCGATCCGCGGAAACGCCGGCGGCCCTGATTCTCAACCCCGGCCAGGCGGGGCAGCGGCGCGTTGGTGCCGCGCTGGGCGAGCTTGCACGGAAGGCAGCCACCTACGGCCTCCGAGGGGACGCGCTCCTTGTGCTGGGGCCGGGCGTGGAGCTGGCCGAGGATCTGGACACGCTCTCGAAGCGTCCGCTGCACGGCCGGCGGATCTTGATCACACGTGCGCGGCATCAGGTCGACCCCCTTCGCCGCATGCTGGTCGAGCTCGGCGCGTCTGTTGTCGAGATCCCGACCATCGAGATCCGCCCGATGCCGACAGACGAGCGCGTCCGCGGCGCCATCGCGAATCTCGGCCGGACCGCGTTCCTGATCTTCGCTTCGGCGAACGCCGTCGACATCTTCTTTCGAATGCTGCTGGCGACTGGCTCTGATGCTCGCGCGCTGCATGCCTCCAAGCTGTGCGCGATCGGCCAGGAAACGGCTGAGTCGCTTCATGCGCGCGGCCTCCGGCCGGAGCTCGTGACGTCGGAGTACACGGCGGAGGGGCTGGCCAAAGCGCTGGAACGGTGGGAGATGAAGGGTCGACGGGTCCTCGTGCCGCGAGCAGAGGTGGCGCGCGACGCCCTACCATCGCTCCTCGCGATGCGAGGCGCGGAAGTCGAGATCCTGCCCGTCTACCAGGCGGTGTGCCCAGCCGAAGCGGGGGCAGCACTGCTTCGGCTGTTCAGCGCCGAAGGCGCGGACGTGATCACGTTCACGAGCTCGTCGACGGTGGCCAACTTCGTGCGCGCCTTTCCCGATGACCGGCTGCCGGCCGTGCTCGGAGACGCGGAGGTCGCATGCATGGGCCCGGTCACGGCGGACACCGCCCGCAAGCTTGGTCTCAGCGTCGACATCGTCGCCCGCGAGTACACCACCCAGGGCCTCGTGCAGGCGATCGTGGAGGCCGCCGCGCGTTGAGCGTCAGGCGCCGAGCCGAGGTCGCGCCGACCCCCGATGTCGAGGTGGTCGAGATGCCCGAGCGGTGGCGCAGGCGACCGTGGGTGCCCTACCTGATTATGGGTGCGCTCATCGCGGCGACGTTCGGCGCGGGGCTGGCAATAGAGCAGGCGCTTAAGGCGCCGGTGCCTCCGTCATTGGCCGCGTGCAAGACGTCGATCGCGTCCGGTCCGCATGCATTTACCGCTCCCCAGCCGGTCTGCATCCTGCCGCACCACAAGTACCAGGCCACCCTCTATACGACCCAAGGCCAGGTCGTGATCGAGCTGCTGCCCGACACCGCACCGGCCACCGTCAACAACTTCGTCGTCCTGGCGCTGCACGGCTACTACAACCAGCTGACGTTCTGGAAGAGCGAGGACTGGGTGATCCAGGGAGGCGACCCAAATGGGGATGGGACCGGCGGCCCCGGGTACGACCTGACCGAGGAACCGAACGACAGCCTCAAATGGGATGTCGGTTCGGTGGGTATGGCGCGGGTGCCGGGCGGCCCGATCAACGGGAGTCAGTTCTTCATCGTCAAGGGCACCTGGCCCGGCGCGGGCCCGACAGCCACGTACAACCGGTTCGGGACAGTGGTCGAAGGCATGGACAAGGCCCAGGCCCTGACGTCAAACGACCGGATCGACTACATCGCGATCACCATCACCTGACCGAAAGCTGCGGAGGCGGAAGCATATAATCCAGGCAAATGCCCATCCATCCGCTGTGGATCGTGGCGATCCTCGTGATCGTGCTCATCATCTTCGGCCCGGGCCGGCTGCCCGAGCTTGGAGGCGCGGTGGGCAAGGCCATGCGCGAGTTCCGCAAGGCGACGTCGGAGCTCACCAGCGAGGTGACTTCTGCGGTGCGCTCGACGCCGGTAGAGCAGCCGCCAGCCACAGCCGACACCGCCCCCAGCACGGGCTCGGAGTCCACCTCCTCCACCAAGAACTGAGGCTCATTGGGTGGCCCTCCTAGACAGGGTGCTTCGGCGCGCCCCTCGAGCCGACGGCCCGGTCGAGGAGCAGCGGATGTCGATCATCGAGCACCTGGAGGCGCTGCGCCGGGCGCTGATCGTGATCATCGTCGCCTGGGGCCTGACCACGATCGCGGCGTTCTTCGTCTCGGGCCAGGTCATCGGATGGCTGATCGCCAGGGCCGGCATCAAGGGAAATGCCATCTACTTGCAGCCTGCGGGCGGCATTTTGACGACGCTGAAGGTCGCCCTATACATAGGTCTGATCATCGCGGCGCCGGTTGTGATCCAGCAGATCTGGTGGTTCGTCAGCCCCGGGCTGCACCGTCACGAGCGCCGGATCTTGCTCCCGCTGATCGTCGCCACGATCTTCTTCTTCGCACTGGGCATCGCGGCCGCGATCTTCGCCCTGCCGCTCTACCTCCACGTTCTGAACGCGCTCTCGCCGCCGAACACCGTCTACCTGGCCGACATCGGCGAGCTCATCGGTTTCATCCTCAGCATGATCATCGGGTTCGGCCTGGTGTTCGAGCTGCCGGTGGTGCTGTTCGTCCTCGGGTTGCTGGGCATCGTCAAGTCGCGCTGGCTCTACAAGAACCGGCCCTTCTGGTTCCTGGGCCTGGGCCTGCTCGCCAACTTCATGACGCCGGGGGTTGACCCGCTGACGCCGCTGATCATGTTCATCCCCCTGTACCTGTTCTACGAGAGCACCGCGCTGATCCTCAAACTTACGGGTCGATGACCGCGACCTCGAGACCCGACGGGAGACAGCCCGACCAGCTGCGCCCGTTGAAGATCGAGCTGGGGGTCAACGTGCATGCCGAGGGCTCGTGCCTGATCGAGATGGGCCGGACGCGGGTGTGGATCACCGCCAGCGTCGAGGATCGCGTGCCCATGCACCGACGCGGAACGGGCAAGGGGTGGATCACCGCCGAGTACTCGATGCTGCCGCGTTCGACGCACGATCGCGGCACTCGCGAGTCGATCCAGGGCCGCCTGGGAGGTCGCACGCACGAGATCCAGCGCCTGATCGGCCGGTCGCTGCGCGCCGCGGTCGACATGGGAAAGATCGGGGAGCGGACGATCACGCTCGACTGCGACGTGCTGCAAGCAGACGGAGGCACGCGCACGGCTTCGATCACCGGCGCGTTCTGCGCTCTGTACATGGCCATCAAACGGATGAAGGACGCGCGCATGGTCGACCAGGTCGCTGTGCGTCAGTACCTCGCGGCGGTCAGCTGCGGCATCGTCGACGCCACTCCGATGCTCGACCTCGACTACACCGAGGACTACCAGGCTTCGACCGACCTCAACTGCGTCATGACAGAGGACGGTCGATTGGTCGAGCTGCAGGCGACCGCTGAGGGCGATCCTTATGACCGCGCGCAGCTCGACGCCATGCTCGCCCTGGCCCACAAGGGCATCCAGGAGCTCATCGTCCAGCAGAAGCGAGCTGTTGCAGCGCTTGGCTGAACGCCGGCTGGTAATCGCCACCAGCAACGCCGGCAAGCTGAGTGAGTATCGAGACCTGCTCGCCGATGCTGGATTCACTCTCGTGCCGTTCGACAGCGATGTCGACGAGGCGGGGGAGAGCTACGGGGAAAACGCGCGGCTCAAGGCGGAGGCGGCTCGGGACAGCACAGGCCTACCCGCAATCGGCGATGACGCGGGCGTCGAGGTGGACGTGCTGGGGGGCTTCCCAGGCATACGCTCGGCACGAATCGGACCGACGCAGAAGGAGCGGACGCAGGCGCTTCTGGACAAGTTGCAGGGACAGCCACAGCCGTGGCCGGCACGCTTTGTATGCACGATCGCGCTGGCAGTTCCCGACGGGCCCACCCAGCTCTTCGAGGGAACCTGTCGCGGCGAGATCGTCCCCGAATGGCGAGGCAACGCCGGATTTGGCTACGACCCCGTGTTTCTGGTTCCTGAGGTTGGCCGCACGTTCGGGGAGATGGCGCCTGAAGAGAAGCACAAGTACAGCCATCGCGGCGCGGCGGTACGAGCGATGTTGGCATCCGGCGCCCTGGAGCGGTTGTCGCCCACGAGTTAACCTCTAGAAGCCAGTGGGGACCAATCCGCCGCCGCCCAGGCCGGCACCGACCAATCCAATGCGTTCGCTCCGATTGTGGGTGACGCTTGGCATCATCCTGCTGGCCAACATCATCATCACCAACGTGCTGCTGGCACCCGCTCAGCCGACGACCGTCACGCTGCCGTACGACGTCTTCAAGCAGCAGGTCGCGGCCGGCAACGTCATCAGCGTGACCACAACCGGCGATGCGATCACCGGCGTGACGAAGACTCCAGTCAAGGAGTCGGGCACCGGCGATACCGCCACCCATTTCACGACGCAGCGGCCGTCGTTCGCAGATGACGGCCTGGAACCCTTGCTCGAGCAGCATGGGGTCACGATCAACGCCAAGCCGGAGAATCCACCACCGCCCTTCTGGCAAACCCTTCTCTTGAGCTTCGGGCCGACGTTGTTGATCGTGCTCGGAGTTCTGTACCTGGTGAGAAGGGTCGGGAGCGCCGGCAGCGCAGGCGGATTGTTGGGGGCGTTCGGTCAGAGCAGGGCACGGCTCTACGACCCCCAGACGCCAGGCACGACGTTCGCCGATGTCGCCGGCATCGATGAGGTCAAGCAGGAGCTGCAGGAGCTCGTCGACTTCTTGCGTGAGCCGCAGAAATATGAACGCCTCGGGGGGATGGTCCCCAAGGGCGTATTGCTGATCGGACCGCCAGGCACCGGCAAGACCCTGCTCGCCCGCGCGGTGGCGGGCGAGGCGAAGGTTCCGTTCTTCAGCCAGTCCGCCTCGGAATTTGTCGAGGCGATCGTCGGGGTCGGCGCCTCGCGCGTGCGCGACCTGTTCATGAAGGCTCGTCAGTCGGCGCCGGCGATCATCTTCATCGACGAGCTCGATGCCATCGGCCGCAGCCGAAGCTCTGGCATTCGTCTTGGCAGCAATGACGAGCAGGAGCAGACCCTCAACCAGATCCTCACGGAGATGGACGGGTTCGAGCCTGGCAAGGGCGTGATCGTCCTTGCTGCGACCAACCGTGCCGACGTCCTCGACCCGGCTCTATTACGACCAGGTCGATTTGATCGCCGTGTGACCCTGCAGCCTCCTGACCGGCGTGGCCGAGCAGCGATCCTCAAGATCCACGCCGCGAAGGTGCCGCTGGCGCCTGAAGTCGACCTCCACGCGATCGCGGGCGCCACGCCCGGGCTGGTGGGGGCTGACCTCCGCAACCTGGTCAACGAGGCAGCTCTCGGCGCGGCCAGGAAGGGTGAGACCGCAGTATCACCGGCCGACTTCTTCGAAGCGATCGATCGGATTTTGCTGGGCACCGAGCGCCATCTGATGCTGTCGCAAAGCGATCGGGAACGCATCGCCTACCACGAGTCCGGGCACGCGCTGCTGGGGCTGCTGGTGCCGGGAGCCGATCCCGTCCGCAAGGTCACGATCATTCCTCATGGCGGAGCGCTCGGGGTGACAATCCAGAGCCCGATCAGCGATCGGGTCAACTATGGCGAGGACTACCTGCGAGCCAGGATTATTGGCGCCCTCGGTGGGCGCGCCGCCGAGCAGCTCGTCTACAAGACAGTGTCAACGGGAGCTGCCAACGATCTCCAGCAGGTCACGCAGATCGCCCACGAGATGGTCGTGCGATGGGGCATGAGTCCGAAGATCGGGCCATTGGCGTTTGCCGAGGACGG
>DASXTG010000090.1:0-3372 GCA_036505515.1 Candidatus Dormiibacterota bacterium
CCGAGTTCGCGCAGACCTTGCCGAAACGCGTCGACGCGCACCGAATTAGCGGAAAGGGAGGCACCGTCTAGGTAACCTATCCGAGGGACTGGCTTCCCGGCCGGCTGCGCGTCTGCGGCGAGCGGCGCGGCGAAGAGCAGACCCGCCGATGCGACGGTGAGCGTGATGAGCGTCGGGCTCACCGCCATGCCCCTCCCGTGATGCGTTCAGCAGTTCGCCGATAACTGAATCGGCCCTTCCGAGTCGTTATCACCATGGATCGCGCTAATTGTCTGCCCAACGCCGGTATCAGCCGCGGCGCGAAGCGCCGTCGGCTGCATGCCGAAGTTACGCGGCCCCTACCTCAACGAACTCTCCCTCTGAGCTCGGTGTCGGCACGGGCAGCCCGTCCTCCTTCAGGCCATCGATGTGCAGCTCGATGGCCTCGCGGATTAGCTGGAGCACCTCCTCGCGAGTCTCTCCTACCGCCACACAACCCGCCAAGTCAGGGACATGCGCTCCCCAACTCGTCTCGCCCCGTTCAATGACCACCATGTAACGCATCACCGCCATCCTCATTTCTCCTTCTTGAGGCCAGCTTGCTTGAGTATGGCATTCAATGTACCAGGAGGGACGTCCAGACTCGGCTTGCCGGCCACGGTAACGGTTCCAGGTTTGCTCGGATGCTTGTACTGCCGGTGGCTGCCGCGAGTTCGCGCCAGCTGCCATCCATCCTCCGCAAGAAGCCGAAGCAGTTCTCCAACCTTCACGCGCCCCCCCGGCAACGTTTTCGTAGCCGTGTAACGCCGGTATCAGCCGCGGCCGAAGGCCGTCGGCTGCATGCCGAAGTTCGACGCCCGTCGCAAGCAAGAGCGAGCGATTCCGCGGCGCACATGGTGGGGCAAGCCCTCTGGGTAGGCCGGGCGTCGTCTTGCTTCGCCCTGCACGCAGTGGTGCTACTCGATGATTTCATCGGCGCGCAGGAGGAGCGACGATGGGATCGCAAGGCCGAGCACCCGAGCAGTTTTCATATTGATCACGAGGTCGAACTTTGTGGGTTGCTCGACGGGGAGGTCGACGGGCTTTGCGCCCTTGAGGATCTTGTCCACGTAACCGGCCGTGCGCCGGAGCGCGTCCGAGATGTCTGGCCCATAGGACATGAGGCCCCCAGCTCGGACGGTTTCCTTGACCGGGTACATGACCGGAATCCGGTTCTTGGCCGCAAGCGCCACGATCCGTGCGCGGTTAAGGAACAACATGCCGTCCCCATACACGTGCATGCCATCGGCGCGTTCTCGGGCGGCGGCCTCGAAGGCGCTGTCGAGTTGGTCGGGTGCACTCACCTCCAGGATTTGGATCTTGACTCTCAACTGTTCTGCTGCGGCTAGCGTTGTCGGCAGACCACGCCGACTATTCGGATTCGCGGGGTTCAAGAGAACGGCCAGACGAGTCGCCTTGGGAATCGCTTCCTTGAGCAGTTCCAATTGCTTGCCTGCGAATCCTTCCGACGCTAACGTGGCGACCCCGGTAAGGTTTGCGCCAGGGCGGGCGAGGCTCGGGACCAGGCCCAAGCCGATCGGGTCCGCCACGAGGGTGAAGACGATCGGGATCATCGTTGTTGCCGCTCTGGCCGCCAGGGCTTGCTGCGGGCCTGACGCCACAATCAGGTCTAGCTTGAGGCTCACCAACTCGGCGGCAAGGGCGGGGAGGCGATCGGGCTTTCCCTCGGACCACCGGTACGTGATGGCGATGTTGCGACCGTCCTCGTAGCCCAGCGCCCGCAAGCCTTGCCGAAACGCATCGGTGTTCGGGCCTTCCTGGGTGCCGAGAAGACCGATCTGGTACACCTTGCCCGATGGCTGCGCGCCGGCGAGAAACGGCGCGGCGAAGAGAACGACAGCAAGGCCAGGGAGCGCCAGATGCCTTATCCACGTGCGGTTTGACTCCGCGACGGGTTCGACGGCGCAGTCCCTCTGCAGATGCTCTGCGCGGCCCGGTCCTAGGGCCGACCAACTCACCGGTAGGCGCATCATGTCGCGCTCAGGCTCCTTATCGATCTCGAGTTGCCACCAGCGCCGTCGCCGACAGCTCCCCGTCACCCCAGATCGCGTGCCGGTGCGGCGAACGCGCGGCATCAGCCGCGCACGAAGCGCGTCGGCTGCATGCCGTGGTTAGCCGCCCCTGCGCAGTGGTTGGTGTGTCCTCATGCGTGCGCCAGCCGCATCTACCCCTTCAGTTCCCTCTTCAGTTCCTTGAGAAAGCGCCAGTCGGTGCCCTGGGCGACGAGTTTCTGCGGGCTCGACTTGATCATCTTCGCTTCGTGGAACCGCAGAGCGTAGAAGCGTAAGCTATCTTCTGGGTCGAAGGCACGCCAGGCCCTGTACGGGAGTTCCTTCATCGTTTGTAGCGCGTACTCGTAGCTTCCCGTTTGGCGCTTGTCGACGAGCACCCGCGCGGCCGTCTCCGGATCGCTGGCACACAGGTCCGCAGCCTTCAGCAGCGCTCGCAGCGCACGCTTCGTCGCGACCGGATGCTTGCGGACGAAATCACGGTTGCCCTCAACCATGCAGCAGAAGTACTGAGACCACGGCTGGTCCGTCACAGTCGCCACTACGACGTGACCGATCTTTCGGGCGCGCAGCTCTTGCGCTTGAGGGGGGAACACGATGAGGATGTCGATCTTACCCTCTGTGAACAGCTCCACGTGGGTGCCGGGTGGGCGCAGGACCCACTGGATATCGCTGGCGGGATCTAGTCCGACGTGGGCGACCATGGCGGCGAGAAAGAGGTGGGGGATCGAGCCGAACGCCCACACAGCGACCCTCTTTCCCTTGAGGTCCCGGATGCTCCGGACATGCTCCCTGGCTATGAGCTCCAAGCAGCCCACGTGTATGCCGGCCAGCACCACGACGGCATGGCCCGCGTCGAGCGCTACGACAAGCGACGATACGAAGTTCAGGCTGAGATCCGCCTCGCCGGTGGCCAGCTTCCGGGAGCTGTCGACGCCGGTCACGGCGGGAACGTATCTCACGTCCGTAAAGCCTTCAGCCCTGAGCAGATCCTCGGCCACGGCGGTGGGAGCCGTACAGATGCTTGGGGGCTGGAAGAGGGTGATCGTCTTCGTCTCCGGCGGCGGCTCGGAAGCTGACGCCGACCGGGCCGCGATTAGTCCCGCAGCGGTGGCCAGTGTCAAGCCCTTGACGACTTCGCGTCGGCCCCATCGTGCGTTCTCGTGATCGTCCATTGCTCCCTCGTCCCCTCGGTTCCTGCTTTAGTTCGTCGAGAACCCGCCGGTTGGTACGCGGCCATGCGACCCGGTCGGCCGTCGTCCGGCCTGAGTTATTACCACGGACTGGACACTCTTCACCATCGTGTCTCCTTGTGCGGCTAACG
>DASXTG010000091.1:0-4076 GCA_036505515.1 Candidatus Dormiibacterota bacterium
GTCGCGCGGCTTGGCGACCTGCTGGAGGATGCCGTCTTTCATGACCGCTATCCGGTCGCCCATGGTCATCGCCTCGACCTGGTCGTGCGTCACGTAGATGAAGGTCGCGCGGAGGGCGCGGTGCTGCTTCTGGAGCTCGATTCGAGTCTGGACGCGAAGCTTGGCGTCGAGGTTGGAAAGGGGCTCGTCGAGCAGGAACGCCTGGGGCTCGCGGACGATGGCCCGTCCCAACGCCACGCGCTGGCGCTGGCCTCCCGAAAGCTGGCGTGGCTTGCGCTTGAGCAGCGGCCCCAGCTCCAGGATGTTGGCCGCCTGGTTGACGCGGCGCCCGATGTCCGATCCCGGCGTGCCGCGCATACGCAGGCCGAACGCGAGGTTGTCGAACACGGTCATGTGCGGGTAGAGGGCGTAGGACTGGAACACCATCGCGATGTCCCTGTCGCGCGGGGCGACGTCATTAACGACCCGGTCGCCGATCCTGATCTCGCCCTCCGAGATCTCCTCCAGGCCGGCCAGCATCCGGAGGGCTGTCGACTTGCCACAACCCGAGGGACCCACCAGGACCATGAACTCCTCGTCTTTGATCTCGAGGTTGAAGTCGTTTACCGCCAACGTGCCGCCGGGGAACCGCTTGCTCACGTGGTCGTAGTTCACTGATGCCATCGCGTTACATCCTAATTCATCTTTTTTGCGCTGCCGAGGGTCGTTTTTTCCGGGGGGTCAAGCGGTGGACCTGCGGGCCTCGGCGCGCGCGTCGACCTCAGCCACCCGAACGTCGACCCCCGCCGCCCGTATCGCCTCGAGATCCGCCGGTTTCGCGCGCGAATCGGTGATAAGCGTGTGCACCCGTCCCGCCGGCACGGTCTGGCACATGGTGTCATGGCCGATCTTGGTGTGGTCGGCTAGCACGACCACCTGCTGAGCCGCGCCGGCCAGCGCTCGGTCGGTCGCCGCCACCAGCGGGCTGGGGGTGCTCAGCCCGCGCCCGGCGGTGAACCCGTTGCCCGAGATGAAGGCCTGGGAGGCGCGCAGGGATCGGACCGATTCCTCGGCGGCCGGGCCCACGAGGGCGTGGATCGGCCGGCGCAGGGCGCCCCCGGTCAGGATCACCTCCACGCGTGGCGCCTCCATCAGCGCCTGCGCCACGAGCAGCGAGTTGGTGACCACCATCAGCTCGGGAAAGTGGACCAGCAGCCGGGCCAGCGCCAGCGTCGTGGTGCCGGGTCCAAGCAAGATCGAGTCACCGGGGTGGATCATCTCGACGGCCAGGCGCGCGATCGCGACCTTCTCGGCGCCTGCCTGACGGCTCTTCTCGGAGTAGCTCGGCTCGTGCCCGAGGCCGGCCGGGAGGACCGCGCCGCCGTGCGTCCTGACGACCAGGCCGTCCTTGGCCATCGCGCGCAGGTCGCGCCGCAGCGTGATCTCGGTCGTGCCCAGCGTTTCGGCCATCTCGGACACCGAAACCACCCCACGCGACCGGATGCTCTCTGCGATCAGGCGTCGTCGCTCGACCGCAAGCATTCGGCCGATGGTACGACATCGATCAGTTTCGAGCAATAGCGAACACAAGCGAAACTCCGGAGTTGACAAAGTTGACCGAATCTGTATGGTTCGGCACGTGCCCGCGGTACGGCTTCCTGCCGTCCACTGAGCGTTACACCTCGGCTGAGGAGGAGGACTTATGGGTAGTTCACTGGATCCGACTCGAGGTCGCGGCAAGCTCGCGCTGCCCTATATGGATGCCGAGCTGCCGTTGAACATCGACCTCTCGAGACGGGACGTTCTCAAGCTCGCGGGCTACTCCAGCCTGGCGGCCTTCATCGCCGCGTGCGGCGGCACGACCACGACCACCAACACCGGAACGGGCGGCTCGATGTCGCTCGGGAGCTACAACACCGACCCCAACTCCAAGAAAGGGACTCAGGCGATCATCGACGCGTTCACCACCGCCAACGGTGGAACCAAGGTCAAGATCAACACCGTCGACCACGGCACCTTCCAGAACCAGATCAGCTCATATCTCCAGGGCACTCCTGAGGACGCATTCACCTGGTTCTCCGGCCACCGCATGCGGTTCTTCGCCGACAAGGGCCTGGCGACCCCGATCGACGACGTCTGGGACAAGGTGAAGGGGAACTACACCGAAGGGTTCGCTGCGTCGATCAAGGGCAACGACGGCCACGCGTACGCCATCCCAACCGACTACTACCCCTGGGCGGTCTTCTACCGCAAGGACGTCTTTGCAGCTCACAGCTACAAGGTGCCGACCAACTGGGACGACTTCAAAGCCCTGTGCGTGCAGATGAGGAAAGACGGCCTCATCCCGGTCGCGATGGCCGACAAGGACGGTTGGCCCGCGCAAGGGACCTTCGACATCATCAACCTGCGCCTCAACGGCTACGACTTCCATACCGAACTGCTGACCGGCAAGCAGAAGTGGACGGACCCGAGGGTGAAGGCCGTTTACACGAAGTGGAGCGAGATCACCCAGTACTACTCGCCCGCGCTCGCCGGTCTCACGTGGCAGCAGGGTGCGGACCAGCTGCTCCGCAAGCAGGCCGGCATGTACCTGCTCGGTCTATTCGTCTCCGACGAGTTCAAAGCCAGCGGGCAGCCGGCCGACCTCGAGCAGCTTGACTTCTTCCCGTTCCCGGACCTCGGCACGCAGTACGACGCCGAGAAGGCGCTCGACGCGCCGATCGACGTCTACATGCTCACCAAGAAGTCACCGACGCTGAATGCCAACCTCGCCCAGGCGAAGGCCTTCATGGAGTTCGTGTCCAAAGGCTCGACGCAGGTGCTGTACTGGCAGAACGCGCCGGGATCGATCCCCACCGCCAACGACGCCGACACGAGCCAGTATCCGGCCCTGACCAAGAAGGCGGTACAGATCGTCAGCAGCGCCAAGCGGATCACGCAGTACTTCGACCGTGACTCGCGCCCCGACTTTTCAGGTCCGAACGGCATGCAGGGCTTCCTTTTGAAGTTCCTTGCCAATCCGAAGCAGGACACGACCAGCCTCCAGGGCCAGATGCAATCGTTCTGGGACTCGCTGCCCCCGGAGTGAGAGCGGACATATGATCTGAGCCGTGGCCAAAACCACGACCGGCATGGCCCCCGCCCGGACGGAATCGCCCGGAGCGGGGGCCCTCGTTGCCCGCAGCCGGCGTCGCTACAGCGTGCTCACACGCCACGACAAGATCCTGATCGCCCTCATGGTCGGGGTTCCGCTGATGCTGGAATTACTCCTGATCTGGGGACCGACGCTCGCCTCGATCGGGTTTTCCTTCACCAACTGGTCCGGGATCGGGCCGATCACCGACAAGAACTTCGTCGGCCTCAAGAATTACCAGTTCCTCTTCTCCGGCTACACACTCTTCTGGCCGGCCTTCACGCACAACCTGATCTGGCTTGCGTGGCTCACCTTCATCGCCACGCCACTCGGGATGTTCTTCGCGGTCCTCCTCGATCGCGAGATGCGCGGCACGCGCATCTACCAGAGCGTGTTCTTCTTGCCTGTCGTCCTCTCCCTGGTGGTGGTCGGGTTCATCTGGGAGCTGCAGTACGCTCCAACCGAAGGTTTCATCAACAACGCTTTCGGTCTGAAGGGCAATCGGATCGTCGATTGGCTGGGCAACCCGCACATCAACCTGTACGCCCTACTGGTCGCCACCAGCTGGCGGCACATCGGCTACATCATGATCCTCTATCTCGCCGGCCTGAAGAGCGTCGACCCGTCGCTTCGGGAGGCGGCACGTGTCGACGGCGCAACCGAGGTGCAGACGTTCTTCAACGTGATACTGCCGGTGATGGCTCCGATCAACGTGATCATCGTCGTGGTCACCGCCATCGAAGCCCTTCGCGCGTTCGACATCGCTTTCATCATCAACCAGGGCAAGAATGGCCTCGAGCTGCTCTCGATCCTGATCACCAACAACAGCATCAGCGAAGCCAGCCTGGTCGGATTCGGCTCCGCCATCGCCGTCATCCTGCTGGTGATCTCGCTCGTGCCCATCATCGCGTTCCTTTCGCGCGTGATGAGGACGCTCTCATGAGCACGCTGGCGGCGACGGCTG
>DASXTG010000092.1:0-2310 GCA_036505515.1 Candidatus Dormiibacterota bacterium
AGCCGGCGCGCGTTGCTACGACGTATCGCCGTAGTCAGCTCGTGCAAGGTCTCGTCGATCGAGAGGTCGAGGGGCCGCGATTGGATGATGGTGATCTGGTGCTCGGCGACCAGCCGGCCGAGGGTCTTTCCCTTCGCGACGATCTGTGAATACTCCCGGGGGCGCTTCTCGAAGACGGCAAGGATGCCCGGTTCCCCTCTGCGCGCGCCCTCGGCGAGGAATTCCGTGGACAGGATCGTCTTGCCGGAACCGGACGGACCCGCCACGAGCGCCGAGTATCCGGTCGGGATTCCCCCGCCCAGCATCTCATCCAGGGGTTTGATCCCGGTCGAGACACGCGGCCGCGGCCGCCGGTTGCCGCCGGAGGAAGCCGGCTCCGGCTTCTCCTCGGGACCGACGATGACTCGTGGAAAGACCTGTATCCCGCCTTCCGTGATGCGAAACGTGTGCAAACCCGGAATCGACGCCTGGCCGCGACACTTCACCACCTGCATCTTGCGAACCACCGAGTTCCGGTCGACGCTCTGGTAGAGCCACAGCAGCCCGTCGGCCACGGTGAAGATGGGGTTCTCCACGTTCTCGGCGGTCACGTATTCGCCGACCAGGAACGTCGTGGCCTGCCACCCGGTCAGATGGATGCCGAGATCCTGCACGAATTGCTCCATTTCGAACGGCCCGGCGGGCTTTCTCTCGGCGGTCCGGACGGCGGTTCGAAAGGAATCGACGACCACGATGCTCGGGGATGCCGCCTCCACCTCCTGCACGATGCGCTTGAGGATCTGACCCAGACCGCCCTTGAGGACTTCCTCGGCCACGTTGATGAAACGAATCGACTCGCTCACCTTGGACGCATCGAAGAAGGTGAACTGCTGTTGGTAGCGCAGCATCTTCACCGGCGGCTCGCCCAGGACGGTGAAGTACAAGGCGGGGCGAGCCGGCTCGGCCAGGGTGAACATGATCTGGTGCGCAAGCGTCGTCTTCCCGGATCCCGGAGCGCCCGCGATCAGGTTGAAGGAGAACTCCGGCAACCCGCCGCCCAGGACCGCGTCCAGCCCCGGCACGCCGGTGGGCATTTGGCGAATGGGCACCTTGTCGGTCATCTGTTTCGCGCCTCCTGCTGGGTCTCGTTGGGGAAGGCGCTCGGCCAGGCAGCGCGGAAGACGCGCATGGTCAAGACTTCGCCGATGAGCATTGCGAGCGACCCGCCGAGTGTGGCCAGGACCGCGGCGGCGACTTGCCTCGCGAGGGCGGGCTCCTGTCGCTCCAGCCGGAGACCGACCTGGGCAAACGGGCGTTCCGACGGACCGGGATCTCGCGCCTCGGCGAGCCACGGAAAGTCTCGCTGGACCAGGTGCAGGCTGCGCGCGGTGAGCGCCCTGACCCCCGCCTCGCCGATGAGCAGTGCCAATTGGCCGGCTAGGGTCTCGTACAGGCGAAGCGCCGCCGCCGCCAGCGCCTTCGCATCTGCATCGCTTCCGGCTTCCAGCGTCAACGCCCGCTGGATGGCCTTGCGCAGCTCCGCGCTTCCGGGCATCGGCATCGGGATGACTCGGCGAAACGCCTACTCCTCGCCGCGCATGATGCTGCCGAGATAGGCGGTGAGGGCCTGCACGTCCACACGGAGCGGGCCTTCGCGCCGATATCGCACGAGCCCACGACGGCGCAGCCGTCCCATCGTGACCGTGACGTGGGAGCGGTTCATGCCGGCCATCTGGGCCAGCTCGTTGTGACTCACCGACAGCGTCACCGTGTCCCTGCGGTCGATGCGACCGCCCGATGTGCCCAGACGAAGCATCAGGCGGCCGAGCCGCTGCTCCGCCCCGCGGTGCGAGAGCACCCCAACTCGATGCTCGGCGTCTGTCAGCCGCAAGCAGAAGGTGTACAGCAACGCGTCGAGCGCCTGAGGGTTCCGGCGCAGGTAGCCCAGGAAATGACTCGGCTTGATCTCGATCACTTCACACGCGATTAGGGCGGAGGCCGTGTTTCCCCGGGTGCGCGTCCCGGTGGCGCACAGGCACAACTCGCCGAAGGTCTGGTCCGCCTCGATCGTACGCAGGAGGACCGGCCGATGCTCGGCGGTCATGACTGCCACGCGCCCCAGTCGAAGGAAGTAGATGCGGTCGGCAGCGTCGTCCGATTGCCACAGCTGCCTGCCCTTGGCGTACCGCACGATGCGCCCCAGCGACCCATCGCGCGGCAGATGATCCAGCGTGATGCCGGTCAACCCCTCGCAGTCGCGATGATGAGGGAACCTCGGCGTGGCTATGGCCGCAATTTTGGAGGCGTCATTCCTGCGGGGAAGCGGCTTGG
>DASXTG010000093.1:0-3383 GCA_036505515.1 Candidatus Dormiibacterota bacterium
GGGTGTTCGGAGCGTCCGACCTGCTGTTCGTGGCCGCCGTGGCCGACCAGATCGCGATCGCGCTCGACCGCGCGCGCCAGTTTTCGAGCGAGGCCCGCACCGACCACCTGACAGGGCTGGCGAACCGGCGGGAGTTCGAACGGATCATGGAGCGCGAGGTGGCGCTGGCAGAACGCCACGGCCGGAAGCTCTCACTGATGATGATCGACCTCGACAACTTGAAACGCATCAACGACCGGCAGGGCCACCGGGCGGGTGACGCGGCGCTGAGGCTTGTGGGTCAGCAGGTCCAGCGCGTCGTGCGGGCGTCTGACCTCTGCGCGCGCCTGGGAGGCGATGAGTTCGGCGTCACGATGCCGGAAACCGACCTTGACCGGGCTCGCGAGGCGGCGGCGCGGTTGCGGTCGGCGGTGACCGAGGCCAGCCTCAGCGCAAGGTCGCCACAACCGGTCCGCGTGAGCATCGGACTCGCCGCCTGGCGGTTGGGTCAGGACTGGCAGGCCACGTTCCAGGTGGCCGACCTCGATCTCTACGAGGACAAGCGCAGGCAGAAGGAGGCGATGCGCGCGGCGGCTGAGCAGCCGGCCCCGGCGATCCGGCTGCTTGCACGGAAGTCGGGAAAACCCCGAGTCGGCGGGAACTAGAAACCGCCGCAGACCCCTAGGCGATTCCGCACGTTTGGCGCCAAAGACGCCGAATGCAACGACTCCTTGAACCCAAGCGCTTGGAAGCGCACGTTTGGCGCCAAAAACGCGGAAAGGGATTTACTCGATCAGGGCGAGCTCGCGCGCTTTGACGATCGCCTCCAGCTTGGAGTGGACGCCGAGCTTGCTGCCCAGGCTGCGGATATGCGTCCGCACCGTCGTGTAGCTGATCCCGAGCTTTTTCGCGATCTCGCGGCTGGATATGCCTTCCGCCATCAGGCGGAGAACCTCCTTCTCGCGTGGCGTGAGGCTCTCGAGCTGCGAGTCCGTGGCCCGGCGCTTGTTCAGGAGGCTGGCGATGGTGCGCGGGGTGATGAGGGTGCCTCCCCTGCCCACTACGCGCACCGCCTCGACCACCTCGGACGCCGCCTTCGATTTGTGGATGAAGGCGCTCGCCCCGGCTTCAAGCGCCGCGAAACGAGCCGCGTCGGTGTCCTCGCGCGTCAGAAAGATGAGCTTGATGTCAGGACGGACCTGGCGTATGTCCATACCGGCGTCGGCGCCGGTGCCGTCTGTGAGGCGGAAGTCCAGCACGACGACGTCGGGGTTGAGCTCGACAACGCGTGTCACCGAGTCCGCCACCGAGGCGGCGCTGCCCACCACCGTTATGTCTGGCTGGTCGTTCAAAAGCGCCGACAGCCCTTCAGCCACTACCTGGTGGTCCTCGACGATCAGGACCCGGATCGGCGGATCGGTCACTGGGCGGTCGGTATCCAGAACTCGACTTCAGTGCCGGATCCGGGAGTGCTTCTGACTTCGCACCAACCACCCGCGAGCAGCGCGCGCTCCTTGAGCGCCAGCAGGCCCAGGTGGCCGGGCAGGTGGTCGCGCTCGACGACCACAAAGCCGGTGCCATCGTCGGTGACCTGTCCGTGGATCCCTCCGTCGCGCGTCTTGACGACGACATTGACGGTCGATGCAGCCGCGTGCTTCTCGATGTTCGTCATAGCCTCGGCCAACTGCCTGAAGACCACCGACTTGATCTCGAAGGCCTCGTCGTCGGACACGTCCAGGTCGAGCTTCGGCTCGATGCCGGTCAACGACCGCAAGATGTCGGCTCGATCGCGGATGGTCTGCTCGAATCCGCCGGCCGCCTCCAGCGCCGGCGGTTGGACCTCGAACAGCAGCTTGCGAAGCCCGTCTTCGACCTGGGCCAGCAGCTCGCGGGCTTTGCTGACGGGCTCATTGCGATCCGCGCCACCAGCAGGCTCTCGCACCCGCTCCAGCTGAAGCTCAGCAGCGGTGAGCTTCTGGAGGGCGTCGTCGTGGAGATCGCTTGCGATGCGCTTTCGTGCCTTGTCGACGGCGGTCGTCATGCTCTTCAACAGAATCTGTCGCGCCTCGTCAACCTTCTGCAGGCGGTAGATCGTCCTGGTCAGGTCGGATTCCGCAAGCTTCAGCTGCCACACGAGTCCGGCCGCGAGGCTCGCCATCCGCAGCACCCACGCGTCCTCCATCGAGAAACCGTCTGGTCGCTGCGAGTCATATGCGGCGACCACTCCCAGCCGCTGGTGGCCGGCGCGCCAGGGCACGCTGATGGCGCTCGACACGCCCAGCACATCGAGAACGTAATCGAATTGAGAGGCCGCATCGCTCGAGGGGCCGGCGCGAAAGATGAGGTCGTTGTAGACGACCTGGCTGGTCAGGTCGGTGCCGTACGGCTCCGCGGGTGCGGGATAAAGGCGCTCCAGGAACGCGCCGTCGATGCCGTGCGCGCCGGGGATCGGGGTCAGCGTACGGTTCTGGTTCAGCTGCCAGAAGAGCACTTTGTCCGCGCCGACAAGCTTCGCAATACCTGCCGTCAGCCCGCGGTAGAACTCGTGGAAATCGGTGCTGGAGCCCGCGTGGACCGAGACGGCTAGGAGCGCTTCCACCGCCAGCTCGTGCGCCCGCTCCAGGCGAATGGCGCTCTGGACCCGTTCCTCCGTGACGAGCCGCTGCTTCTCGCTGCGGTCCAGGTCTTCGCGCAGGTTGACCAGCGCGTCGACCATCTCTTGCCGCCGTCGCTGAAGAGTTGCGATTTCCAGGGCTGACGCGACCTGGTTGGCGAAGACGGCAAAGGCGCGCCGCTGCGCACCCGTGAATCCCGCAGCACCCGCGACTCCGATCATGCCGATCGTGCGGCCACCCGCACGCAGCGGCTGGCCCCGGAAGGACGTCACGGACGGATGCTCTCCGTTGGTAGCGCCGGCGAAGATCCTGTCGATCTCGTCTTCTGGGACCGGATGGGCCGAGTCAGCGGAGCGCGAGTAGATCTGCCGGCTGGTGCCAGCCTCGTCCGCCAGGCCGATGAACGCGACCGTGGCGCGGGTTAGCTCGAGGGCGATCTCCAGCGCTGTGTCGGCGACCATGGCGACATCCCCAGCCCCGGCCGCTTCTCCGGAGGCCGAATGGAACGTTTCGATCCGATCCCAAAGGGACGTTTCGAGCCGTCCGGCCGTGTCCAAGGGCAACCTTTTTAAGATATCCCCTCGGCGATTCTACTCGGGGCACCCGCGGTTGTAAACAAAAGTCAACGTCGAGCCACATTCTGCCCATGAACGACCCGGTTACTCACGGGCTTCACAGCGTTTGTGTAGCGAGAGGCTCCACTGGTGCGTCAGGGAGCCTTCATCGGTGAATGAAAAGAGGGAGCCGGTCTTGAGTCAGGGTCCAATTCAGCTGCCTGGTGCCTACAGC
>DASXTG010000094.1:0-2898 GCA_036505515.1 Candidatus Dormiibacterota bacterium
CATGGCTGGAAGGTGACGGGCGTCGAGCTGGTGCCCCGAGCTCTGCGCGAGGCGCAGCGCCGGGCCGCGGCTGCCGGCGTGGAGGTCGACTTCCGCCTGGGCGATGTGACCCGACTCGCCGATCTCGGCCTCGAGCCTGGCTATTCGCTCGTCTTCGATTTCGGCTGCTTCCACGGCCTCAAGTCGGCCGAGCGAGACGCGTACGCCCAAGGCGTGACGGCGCTCGCCGCACCCCAGGCGACCTTGCTCATGATGGCTTTCACCCGCGCGCTTCCGCCGATACCCTCTGGGGTGAGCGAGGCTGAGCTGCGCCAGCGGTTCGGCCAGACATGGGACCTGGTCTGGTCGCGCGTGGGCGAAACCGGAGACACGCCCGCCATGATTCGGGCGAACGCGGGCTGGTTCTGCCTGAAGAAGCGCTGATCCCGATCCCAGCCTCGTCCTTATATATGTGTCGGCAGGCAGCGCCTACCATTTGCGGCTGTGAAGGGCGTGACTCAGGCGAAGGCGATCGAGCTCTGGGAAGGCCTGACGCGCACCCATGCGTCGATGACCGCCGCGATCGAGCGAGACATGGTGCCCGAGGCCGGCATGCCGCTCGCCTGGTATGAGGTCCTTCTGCATCTGTCTCGTGCTCCCGGCGGCATGCTGCGCTACCAGGAGCTGGCTCGGGTCTCGGGCATCACCAACAGCGGCGCATCCAGGCGCCTCGAGCAGATGACCAAGGCCGGGCTCATCGAGCGCCGCTCGTGTCCCACCGACCGCCGCGGCGTCTTCGCCCACATCACGTCCAGGGGCGAGACCGCCTTCTCGCGCGCGCATGCGGTGTTCGTGCGCAGCCTCGATCGCAACTTCGGCAGCCACCTGCAGCCGCAGGAAGCCGAACTGCTGACGTCGGCGCTGTCGCGCCTGCCCTAAGCTCGCGCTCCCCATGTGTGGGGAGCTCCCGCCGCGCCAAAGGCGCCGCGGGTGAGGGGTGCGCTGAGTTAGCCGGTTGCTTCTGCCTTCTTCGCCAGATTCCCAAGCAGCGTGCCGAATTCTTTGGAAACCCCTGGCCCCAACACCCCGCCGAGCACCGGCCCAAGCGGCCCCTTGACCTCGACCCACTGACCGACCTTCGTCTTGCCGCCAGACGGCTCGATGCGGCAGTTGAAGCGAAACAACGTCCCCGGGACCACGTTGGTCTCCAGGGCGAAGCTCCGACCTGGCTCCACGTCGACCAGCCGCATCTTGTGGTGCTGGCCGGCCCGGGTGTTCATGATCCCCGCGGTCCCGGACTGGAATCCGCCCTGCCACTCCATGGTCGACACGTTCGGGTTCCACTCCCCCCAGGTCGACATGTCGGACCAGACCTTCCACACCTGCTCTGGCGATGCAGTCGTTTCCACCGATGTGCCGTACTCAGCCATCTCTGCTCCTTATATCAGCGCCTGCCCTCGTCGCTGGCCATGCTGGCCGCGATGTCCTCGTCGACGACGCCCATGAGCAAAGACCACGCATTGCGCAGGTTCCAGACCACGATCGCGGTCACGACCAGCGCCGCGATGTAGAGCCCTCCGCCCGCCTCCATCGCCAGGGTGAAGCCGCCGATCGCGCCCAGGAGGGCGAGCAGGATCCCCAGGCCCTGGCGAAGGATCGAGCCGGTCGGCACACGCCACTCCATGCGCCTGTAGATGGAGAGCTGGTACCCACCGACGAAGACGATGTAGACGAGGTTGAGCGCGACGAGTTCCAGGCCCATCCACAGCGGCGACTCCGGCATCAGGATGATCAGGCTCGCGATCAGGACAAGCACCAACCCGATGAGGCTGCCGCGGGCCATGTTGCGATGGAGGTTGCTGGACGCGATGAAGCGCACGTGGAGCGAAAGGCCGACGAAAAGAAGGCCGGTCAGCGCCGCCGCGGCGCCGGCGGCCGCGAGGAAGAAGTCGTGCCATGCCTCCGGGTTGTAGGCATCGATCATCGAACGCGGTCGGAGCTTAGCCCTCCGCGAGCTTGAGCGGGCGCGTCACCACCGGCGGCGCCTTCTCCCGGGTCCAGTTCAGGAAGAAGATCACGCCGAGCAGGAGGGCGGTGCCGAGCACCTGGATGGGGTAGATCGGCTGGTCGAAGCCCCACGGACGGGGCGCTGAGGCGATGAGCGTCGCCGCGACCGGGTACGCCATCTCGGCGATCGTGGCGAGCGAGGCCGGGGTCTTCGACAGGGCACGGTAGTAGAGAAGCAGCGCCAGCAGGCCGGGGACGATGGCGATTGCGAGCAGGTTGGGCACGAAGTCGCTGACGCGGTAATGGCCGA
Source organism: Candidatus Dormiibacterota bacterium (assembly GCA_036505515.1). Lineage (GTDB taxonomy): Bacteria > Chloroflexota > Dormibacteria > Dormibacterales > Dormibacteraceae > DASXTG01. The sequence continues at coordinate 2,297 of DASXTG010000094.1, forward strand.
AGCCGCCGACGCCGTTTTGGGCGAGCACGATGATCACCAGCACCGGCAGCGCGAGCGTGAAGCGCAGCGAGGTCATGCTCCAGAAGGAGATCGAGCCCAGGGCATAGCGACCGAGCACCGTGCCGCTGGCCCACAGCGCGGCTGCGCCGAGGGCGAGCAGCCCCACCTCGAGCCGGCCGTTCTGGAGGGCCGAAATCGGAGACAGCGGGTCGCTCGCGAACACGACCATGTAGACGGCACCGACCGCGACCGCGACGGCCGGCCAGAACCAGGGCCGCCTGCGCTCGCCGAGCACGATCCAGGCCAGAAGGATCGCAATCAGTGGTTGCGTCTGTTGGAGGACGAAGGTCTCGGCGAACAGCTGATGCTGCGCAGCGATGGAGAAGGAAGCTGTGAACAGGATGGTCGCCAGCGCCTGCGCGCCCGCCGCGATGACGCCGACCGCGGTCCATCCCCGGGCTCCCAGTGCTCGCAGCTCGTGGCGGCTGCGGATCAACACCGGCAGTAGGAACAGCGTCACCAGGGCGTCCTCGGCGACCACGATCTGGCTTGGGGTCAGGTGCGTGACGAGCTGGTTGCGGAAATAGGCGTCCGACGCCCAC
>DASXTG010000095.1:0-1912 GCA_036505515.1 Candidatus Dormiibacterota bacterium
TACCGACATCAATCCGTATAACGCTCAGATCAGCGGCGGCGCCGCGCCGTCCGCTGCATCTGATGGTTATGCGTTCGTTCGGAGCAGTCGGGAGCTGGCAGCCAGCTCACCGCATCGGCCCAGTTTACTTCCGGCGCGCACATCGGACCGGATACGTGAGCACGAGGCGCGGCTTCGCGCGGTTGGCCTCGAGTGCGGCGTAGGTCTCGGTCCTGGCGGGGTCAAAGCAGCCAACGATGTAAGGAAGAGGATCGACCGTGGCAGTGGCAGGTCCTCGGCAGGGCTGGTCCGGGCAGAGCCCAAAGTGGAGGTGGGGCACTCCGAGGCTATGGCCGGTCGCGCCGACTTTGCCGGCGACATCGCCGCGCTTGATTTTCTGGCCGCGTTGGACGTTGGTCTCGTCCATATGGCAATAGAGCGTCCAGCCCACGGGGGTGTCATCGACGCGGTGCTCGATGATCAGGCCATTACCACAGTTCCCCGCGCTCTCCGGGAGGACGTAAACGACCGTCCCATCTGCCGCAGCAATTACGGGATCGCCCTTGGCGCCATCGAAGTCGAGACCCGTATGACGGGTAGGTCGCTGGCCAGGGCGCACGCCGCTCATGTCGCCGTAGTACGACAGGATCCTCGTGGTGCCCTCTGCCGCACACCCGGTAAGTGTGACGGCGTAGAGCAGTGCGACTGCGAAAAGAACGAGTCGCCATACGGCGGAACCTGAACGTTTCCACATCGCTCTCGAGAACCAGCGTTTCATCGCCCCTCGACCGAATCGATGATGACGATTTCTCGCGTCGTCAATACGCATAACGATCATGGTGAGCGGCCGGCTGCTCTGAGCCGGTCCGCTCGACCATGTTGTTATGCGGTGCACTCAATACCTCGGTCTTGACTACATGTCGGATCTGACATAACGTAGAACCGTGAGCCCGAGCGACAGGCCGCTCGTGTGGCTTCACGGCGACATCAAGACGCCGCCTTTCTCTCGGGCGGCCAGGATCGAGGCCGGTTATCTGCTTCGCCTGCTGCAGAAGGGGCGGACCCTTGGCCTGCCTCAGTCGAGGCCGATGCCCGTGGTGGGGCCGCGGTGTCACGAGCTGCGGGTCCGTGACGCCGGGGCAGACTGGAGAATCGTGTACCGGCTCGACGCCGACGCCGTAGTGATCTTGGAGGTCTTCGGCAAGAAGACCCGGGCGACGCCAAAGACCGTTATTGAAGCATGCACCCGAAGACTGAGGGAGTATGACCGTGCGTGAACAAAAGCGACGAAAGCTGGAGGCGAGGGGCTGGAAGATCGGGACGACGCAGGAGTTTCTGCGCCTGAGCGCCGAGGAGGCTGCGTATATCGACCTCAAGGTACGACTGGCCATGGGCCTACGCGACCGACGGCGGCGCCGCAGCCTCACGCAGGCAGACCTCGCACAGCGCCTCCGATCGAGCCAATCGCGCATCGCCAAGATGGAGGCCGGTGATCCCTCAGTATCGTTGGATCTGCTGATAAGGTCGCTGCTGATCCTTGGGGCCTCACGCCGGGAGTTGTCGCGGATCATTTCTACTCGCTCGCCTGTCCCAGCCGCATAACGCAGCGGTCAGCGGCCGGAGTGCGAGCAACGCGAGCACCCGGTCCGCTGCACTGCTTCGTTATGCGGTTGCTCAGTGCGGGATGGTTGCATTTCACGATCTCAGTCGCGCGCTATTTCAGTAGGTGCTCGCGAAGGAACGCGATCGCCTGTCGGCGCGCTTCGGCTTGCGCCCCACGCCGGGCAGCGGCCAGAAATTCCGCCTCCCCCCCGGCCGGGGGCAGCGTCACTTGGTGGCCAACTCCCTCGAAGTACACCGCCACCACGGGCTTGCCGAGTGCACGCGCCGCGCGCTCGTACTCGCGTGACAGCTCGACTGGGGCGCTCGGGTC
>DASXTG010000096.1:0-4261 GCA_036505515.1 Candidatus Dormiibacterota bacterium
AAGAGCATGATCTTGGGCCCGAAGCCGCCACCGACGTCGGGCGCGATCACCTCCACGCTCGACTCCGGCATCTCGAACAACACCGCCAATCCGCCCCGGATCGACGTCGGCGATTGCGTGGAGTCGTAGACCGTCAGCTTCTGTTCGGCGTCTGACCAGCGCGCCCAGACCGCGCGGCCTTCCATGGGCGCGGCGGCGCCCCTCTCGAAGCGCAGGCGCAGGTGCTTGCGATGGGGTGCGGCCGCCATCGCCGCCTCGACCTCCCCCACCTCCTGGATCATCTCCGCGGCCACGTTGCCGGGAACGTCCTCGTGGACCAGGTGCTTGGCCGCCGCTGCGGCCTCGGGCGTGATGACCACCGGCAGCGGTTCGTAATCGACCTCGACCAGGTCCGCGGCATCCTCCGCCAGGTAGCGGCTGTCGGCGACGACGAATGCGACCGCCTCGCCGGCGTACCGCACCACCTCGGAGGCCAGGCATCGCTGCGTGCGGCCGTGCGTGAGGTTCGGGTGCGGTATGAGGATCGGCAGGTCTGTCTTGCCGAAAGGCAGATCGGCGGCCGTATAGACGGCGACCACGCCCGGCATGCGCCGAGCTGCGCTGACGTCGATCGACTTGATTCGCGCGTGGGCGTAGGGGGAGCGGACCAGGCACGACTCCAGTGCGCCGTCGCCATTTTCATTTATGTCGTCGGTGAAGCGCCCACGGCCCCGCAGCAAACGATCGTCCTCAACGCGCTGCACGCGCGCTCCGAACCATCGCGTCGTCACTTGGTAAGCTCCGCCGCTCGCTGCACCGACTTGCGAATCGACGCATAGCCCGTGCAGCGGCACAGGTTGCCGGCGATCCCTTCGTCCACCTGCTCAGGCGTGGGATGTGGATGCTGCCGCAGCAGGCCGACGACCGACATCACGAAGCCGGGCGTGCAGAAGCCGCACTGAAGGCCGTGACACTCGTGGAAGGCCTGCTGCACGGGGTGAAGCGCGGCGCCTGGCGCGGCCAGGCCTTCGATAGTCGTGACGTCGTGGCCTTCGGCCTGGACCGCGAGCATCAGGCACGAACGCACCGGCGCCCCGTCGAGCAGGACCGTGCAGCAGCCGCAAACGCCGTGCTCGCATCCCACGTGCGTGCCGGTCAGCCGGAGGTCGTGGCGCAGGTGGTCCGACAGCAGCCGGCGAGGGTCTGAGGGCGGGGGATGCGCGACGCCGTTGACCCTCACGCCGCGAAGAGCCTTTCGGTGAGCACGCGCACCAGGTGAAGGCGAAACTCGGGCGACGCCTCGAGGTCGCCGCTTGGCTGCAGCCCTCGGGTGGGATCGCGCGGGTCGGCCAGCACAGGGGTCGCGGCGACGCCGAACAGGGCCAGGCGGTCGCCCGCGCGCACCGCTCCGGCCAGCGCGAAGTCGCCGTGCCGGCGCGATTCTTCGGCGATCCCGGCCGCGCGGCTGGATGACGGGAACCACGCTTCGACCAACAGCTCGTCAGGCGCCAGCGCCGTCTGCATGACGCTGGTGAAGAGCTCGGCCGCCGCGATCACGCGCTCGCCGCGCGTGGAGCGCGCAGTCACCTTGCCGCCTAGCGCGAGCAGCACCGCCGGTAGCTCGGAGGCGGGGTCTGCATGGGCAAGGCTGCCGCACAGGGTGCCGCGGTTGCGGATCACGCGATGAGCGATCAGCCCCATCGCCCTCGAAAGCAGCGGACAGACGCGCGCCACCAGCTCCGAGTCCTCCACCGCGGCCTGGCGGGCCAGCGCCTGCACCGCGACGCCGCCGTCTCGCTCGTAGATCGCATCCAGCGCGGGGATGCGGTTGATGTCGATGATGTGCGCCGGCCTCGCGAGCCGGAAGTTGAGCAGCGGGATGAGGGACTGGCCGCCGGCGAGCACCTTCGCGTCCTCCAAAGAGCTCAACAGCGCGCACGCCTCGTCGACATTCGCCGGCGCGTGGTACTGGAAAGGCGCCGGCTTCAACCGCTTACTCGAGCATCGCGACGGCGCGGCACAGGGCAGCCTCGCCGCCCTGGAAGCGCCACGGGAAGCATCCGAACAGGATCTTGGAGTCCAGCACCTCATCGATCTGGCCGCCGAGGTTCTCGATGTGGACCACGTCGTGCGGGAAGAGCAGCGTGTGCATGATCTGGTAGTCGGCTTTCGGAAACACGTCGTCGAGGCTGCGCCCAAGCTTCTTTTCGGCCTCTTCCGCCTCGTCGGCGCGGATACGACGGATGACCGTGTTCATCGGATGATCGGCGCTGCCTGCGTCCACCGCGATCCACCGCACGCCGCGCTCCAGCACCCACTCGGCGAAGGCGCGGGTCGGGCCTGGGTGCCGAATGAAATACCTGGTCTCGTCGACCTGGGAGCGATCTGTCCAGTTCTCGGGGTAGTGCCGGTGATAGCCCGTGTGGATGACCAGGATGTCGCCGCCCTCGATGCGGTGGCCCGTGTCCTTCTCCCAGCGCTCGAAATGCTCAGGCCCATAGAGGTCGTAGTCGCCCAGCCCCATCCGCTCGAGGTCGACCACGCACGCGGGCCCGACCAGGAAGTCGAGGCCCAGCTCGCCGATGAACTTGCCGCCCGACAGAAAGTGCGCGGGAGCGTCGAGGTGGGTGCTCACGTGCAGGGTCATCGTGATCTCCTGCCCGCCCGCCTTGTCGAATGCCAGCCGTTTGACCCAACGGATCGCGGGCCCGGCGTAGCCGGCAAACGCGGGCGTGTGCAGCGAGAAGTCCTGCGTGAGGTCCAGGAATCTCATGGCACCGAAAGTTTCGCGCGCTCGATCTTGCCCATCGCGTTTCGCGGCAGCCTGTCGATGACGACCACGCGCCTTGGGCACTTATAGGTGGCCAGGCGCTCACGCGCGAACGAGATCAGCTCGCTTTCGACCAGCGGCTGCGACTTGGACGGCACGACGAACGCGGTGACCTCTTCGCCCCAGGCGTCGCTGGGGATCCCTGCCACCGCCACCTCTTCGACGGCGGGATGCTCCTCCAGCACGAGCTCCACCTCGCGCGGGTACACGTTGAAGCCGCCGGAGATGATCAGCTCCTTGAGGCGGCCGCGGATGGCGAGCGTTCCGTCGGCGCCGATCTCACCCACGTCAGCGGTGCGGAAGAAGCCGTCTTGCGTAAACGCCTCCTCCGTCGCGGCTGGATTGCGCCAGTAGCCCTTGAACACCTGGCCGCCCTTGAGCAGGACCTCGTCGCGATCGCCCAGCTTGACCTCGACGCCTGGAAACGGGAGGCCGACCCGGCCTGGCTGGCGCGGTCCGTCATACGGGTTGCTGACCACGATCCCGCCTTCGGTGATCCCGTAACGCTCGACCGGGGCTTGCCCGAGCAGGCGCTTGCATCGCTCGAAAAGCGCCGGCGGAAGGGCCGCCGAGCCGGACACGAAGAGCCGCACGTGGGACAGGTCGGTGGGGTGCTCCTCGAGCCAGTCGCACAGGCGCTGGTACATGGCCGGCACGCCGAAGAACATCGTGCCCCGCGTGTGGTCCTGCTTCGTGAGCTCTGCGACCACCGACGCCGGCGAGAAATGCGTCAGCGTGGCGCTGCCGCCGCTCAGGAGCGTGCCGTTGAGGCCCATGCCCAGACCGTGCAGGTGAAAGAGCGGGAGCGCATGCACCAGGGTGTCTTTTTCCGTCCATCGCCAAATCTCAATCGCGCCTCGAGCCTGCGCGAGCAGGCCGCCGTGGTCGAGGACTGCGCCCTTGGGGCGGCCTGTCGTTCCCGACGTATAGAGGATGGCGGCCGGACTGTCTGAGGTGATCGGAGGCATGGGCGGCGCCATCGCCCTGGGGAGGCTGTCGACCTGCAGCGCGCGCCTTCCCAACCCGTCTACGGTTTTCGCGCGCTCGGCGTCGGTGATGACCAGCGTCGGGTCAGCGTCGCCGACGATGTGGCTGATCTCTGCGGAGTGGTAGTCGGGATTCATCGGCACTACGCACGCTCCCGCTCGCTGGGCGCCGAGGTAGGCGATCACCCAGTCAAGCGAGCTGGGCGCGTACAGGCCGACCCTGTCGCCCGGCTCGACTCCGAGACCGCAAAGCCCGCCGGCCACCTCGCCCGCCGTCTCCCTGAGCTCATCGCGCGTGATCTCGCGGCGGCCCGAACGGAGCACAACCTCAGGCCCTGGTGGGAGGAGCTCCTCGGGCAGGGTCCCGGAGCGGAGGCGCCGCCTGAGCGCCTCGAGGTCATGGCCCGCAGCCACGACCCGCTCGCGGTTGCTCATGTTCGGAGACAGTACCCAAAACGCGCTTTTG
>DASXTG010000097.1:0-32888 GCA_036505515.1 Candidatus Dormiibacterota bacterium
GAGATGATCGCCAGTGACGAGGAGATCCGAGCCGCGGCGCGTCAGTTCGTGCGTAAGGTGAGCGGATTCCAGCGGCCGACGAGCAAGCACGAGGCGGCGTTCGAGGGGGCGGTGGACGAAATCGCCCTGGCCTCGCAGCGGTTGCTCGACTCGATCGCGGAGAACCTGCCCCGGCGGGCTTAACAACCAGCCCGATTCCGCACGTTTGGCGCCAAAAGCGCGAAATCCTAGCTCAGAGCTGGCATCCCCGGCAGAAGTTGAGCGGCTCCCGGTTAGAGCCGAGCTGGCTGATCCGGTGACCGCACCGCGGACAGGTCTTGCCGCCCTTCATATGCACCGTCATGAATGACCGGTCCTGCTTGGACTCCTCGTAGTTCGGGTTGGCGAGGATCGCCTCCACCGCCCGGCTGAGCACCACCGGAATCGCCCCGAACAGGGCTTCCTCCTCGGCCGGTTTCAGCGACGCGCGCCGCCGCAGCGGCAGCAACCGCGCCTCGAAAAGGATCTCGTCCGAGTACGCGTTGCCGATACCCGCCAGGAATTCCTGGTTGCGCAGCAGGTCCTTGAGCTCATCGCGGAACCGCCGCAGGCGTTTTCGAAAGACCTCGAGGCCCATCTCCGCCACCGAGTCGGCCTCCGGCCCGAGAACCGACCAGCCTGGGACCTCTCGGTCAAGGTCGGTGACCCAATAGATCCGCCCCATGTCCCGAAAGTCGAGGTAGCGCATCTCCTGACGGCCTTCGATCCGGATCGTGAAGACCTCTGTCGCCGGCACAGGCGCCTCGCCACCCACCATCTGAAACCGGCCGCCCAGCATCGGGTTGATCACCAGCCAGCGCTCGGCGCCTCCGGCCCCGATCTCGGTGCCGAACACCAGGTGCTTGCCCCGACGAACCAGCGAGACGATGCGGCGGGCAGGCAGCTCGTTGGCAAAGTGCTCGACCGGGTAGCGGAGCATGTGGGCTTTTTTGGGGTTGACCGTGGCGGCCGTGATCAGCTTTCCCTCCAGGCGCGGGGCGAGGCGGATCCGCAGCGCTTCCAGCTCGGGCAGCTCGGGCATGGAGCCAAGATACGGCCGCCGGTTTGACGATCGAAAGCCGGGGGTAGCCTCACATCATGCGGTTGGATAAGTTCACGGAAAAGGCCCAGGAGGCTCTGCAGGATGCTGCAGAGCTGGCGGGCGATCTCGGCCAGCAGGCGATCGAGCCCCAGCACCTGCTCCTGGCGCTGCTTCGTCAGGCCGAGGGCGTGGGGCGCACGCTGCTGGAGCGTTCCGGCGTCTCAGTGCAAGCAGTGGAGCCGGCGCTCGTCTCTACCGTCGAACGCCTTCCGAAGGTCAGCGGTGGCGGTCAGCCATACATCAGCCCTGCACTGAACAAGACGCTGGAGCAGGCCGAGCAGGAGGCCGACCGTCTCAAGGACGAGTACATCTCGACCGAGCACCTCGTGCTCGCACTAGCCGACAACAAGGCGCTGAAAGATGCAGGTGCGCGGCACGACGCGCTGCTGCGCGCACTGCGCTCTATCCGCGGCAGCCAGCGTGTCACCGACGCCAATCCTGAGTCCAAGTACCAGGCGCTCGAGAAGTACGGTCGCGATCTCACCAAGTTGGCGGCTGAAGGCAAGCTCGATCCTGTCATCGGCCGTGACGAAGAGATTCGGCGCGTCATCCAGGTCCTTTCCCGCCGGACCAAGAACAACCCCGTATTGATCGGCGAGCCTGGCGTCGGCAAAACGGCCATCGCCGAGGGCCTCGCACAGCGCATCGCCCAGGGCGACGTCCCCGAGGGACTCAAGGGCAAGCGAGTGGTCGCGCTGGATCTGGGCGCCCTGGTCGCCGGGACCAAGTTCCGGGGTGAGTTCGAGGACCGCCTGAAAGCGGTGCTCAAGGAGATCGAAGGCTCCAACGGCCAGGTGGTCCTGTTCATCGACGAGCTGCACACCCTGGTCGGCGCGGGCGCTGCGGAGGGGGCAATCGACGCCGCCAACCTACTCAAGCCCGCACTCGCGCGAGGCGAGCTTCGTGCCATCGGCGCCACCACGCTCGACGAGTACCGCAAGCACATCGAGAAGGACGCCGGGCTGGAGCGCCGGTTCCAGCCCGTCATGGTCAGCGAGCCGACCGTCGAAGACACCATCAGCATCCTGCGTGGTCTTCGGGAGAGGTATGAGGTCCACCACGGAGTCCGCATCAAGGACGCCGCGATCGTCGCCGCGGCCGTGCTCTCGCATCGGTACATTACTGACCGGTTTCTGCCTGACAAGGCCATCGACCTCATCGACGAGGCAGCGGCCAGGTTGCGGACCGAGATCGACTCTCTGCCCGCCGAGCTTGACGAGCTCGAGCGGCAGATCCGTCAGCTGGAGATCGAACGCCAGGCGCTCAAGAAGGAAACCGACAAGGCTTCCAAAGAACGGCTGGCCACGCTCGACAAGCAGCTCGCGGAGCTGTCCGAAACGCGAACCTCCCTGCGCTCCCGCTGGGATCAGGAGAAGGAAGTCATCGCCCGCATTCGCACTCTCAAGGCCAAGCTCGAGGAGGTGCGAGGCGAGGCCGATCGCGCTGAGCGCGCGGCCGATTTCGGCAAGGCGGCTGAGCTCCGCTACGGCCAGGCGGTTGAGCTGGAAAAGCAGATTTCAGCCGCGAACGCCCGACTTGCGGAGCTGCAGGGCGGCCATCCGCTGCTCAAGGAAGAGGTCGACGAGGAGGACATCGCAGAAATCGTCGGCCGATGGACCGGGATTCCCGTTTCGCGATTGATGGAAGGCGAGATCGCAAAGCTCATCCAGATGGAGGAGCGGCTGCATGAGCGCGTCATCGGTCAGGACGAGGCGGTGAGCGCGGTCGCCAACGCGGTCCGGCGCTCGCGGTCGGGCCTCTCAGATCCCAACCGGCCCGTAGGGTCCTTCATCTTTCTCGGTCCGACGGGAGTCGGCAAGACAGAGCTCGCCCGCGCGCTGGCCGAGTTCCTATTCGACAACGAGCAGGCGCTCATTCGCCTGGATATGTCCGAGTACCAGGAGAAGCACACCGTCGCACGCATGCTCGGGGCGCCGCCCGGCTACATCGGCTACGACGAGGGCGGGCAGCTGACGGAGGCGGTCCGGCGACGCCCGTACTCCGTTGTGCTTTTCGACGAGATCGAGAAGGCGCACCCGGAGGTATTCAACCTGCTGCTGCAGATCCTCGATGATGGCAGGCTGACCGACGGCCAGGGCCGCACAATCGACTTCCGCAACACCGTCCTGATCATGACGTCAAACCTTGGGGGCCAGCTGATCCAGGAGATGTCAGGTCGACCGTTCGAGGAGGTTCGTGACACCGTCATGGCTGTGTTGCGTGATCACTTCCGGCCCGAGTTTCTCAACCGGGTTGACGAGGTGATCGTGTTCCGCGCTCTGACAGAGGATCAGCTCACTGCGATCGTCGACATCCAGCTGGCGAGACTCGAGAAGCGACTTGCGGATCGCCGCGTCAGGCTGGTCGTCACAGACGAGGCGCGCAAGCTTCTCGCGCAGCGTGGCTGGGATCTTGTGTACGGCGCCCGCCCGCTCAAGCGAGCCATCCAGCGTCTTGTTCAGGACCCGCTGGCGATGATGCTGCTGGAAGGAAAGTTCGCCGAAGGAGACACCATCGAGGTCGGGGTCGAAGACCGGGAGCTCACGTTCAGCAAGGCAAAGGCGGCCGCGACCGTCGCCTGATCTGCCTGACCTAGCTGCAGACGGTTCCCTCGACAGGCAACGTGAGCTCGATCAGGTAGGCATCCATTGCTCTGCGCGCGCACGCGCTCACGTCGTAGGAGGTATGGCCGTAGCCTCGCCGCGTTAGCAGGACCGACCGAGCGAGATGGTCGTGCACTGCCTGCGCCCACGCGTATGGCGTCGCCGGGTCGCCGGTACCGCCGACCAGGAGGATGGGAGGAGCGCCGTCCGCGTCCAGCACTTCGGGATGGCCTTTCGGCGCCACCGGCCAGTAAGCACAGGGCAGATTCTCGTACTGGGTGGCGCGACCGAAAACGTGTGAGGCCCTCTCGAAGGCCGGCCCGAGCTGGTCGTACGACGCGATGTCGAGCGGCACAGGCCGATCGAGACAGTTGACCGCGTAATTGGCATCGAAAAGGTTGCTGTAGGACCCGTCGGGTTTTCGGTCGAAATACAGGTCCGCCAGCCGAAGCAAGGGGGCGCCGTTGGCCAGATCCGCGCTGGTGAGTGCTTGGTCGAGCACGGGCCAGGCGCCGGCGTAGTAGAGCGGGGTGAGCACGCCGATGACTGCAAGGCCTCGTGTGAGCGATCGCCTGCCGACCGGAATTGGCCGTGTGTCCAGCCGTGCCATGAGCGCGTTCAGCTTGGCGCCGGGGTCGCCGGTTTGCGCGTAGGCGCAACGCGACGGCGCCGATTTCCGGGCGCGGCAGTCGGACAGAAACGCCTGCAGGTTTTGCTCGAAGCCGACGACCTGATCCAGGAGCATCTTGTTCGGCGAGAGATTGGGGTCGACCACTCCATCGAGGGCAAAGGCTCTTACCCGGGTCGGAAACAGGTGTGCGTAAGTCAGGCCGAGGAAGGTCCCATATGAGTAGCCGAGATACGTCATCTGCGGGTCACCAAGCGCCTGGCGAATCAGGTCCATGTCTTTGGCGGCGCTCACGGTGTCGACGAAGGGCAGGACCCTCGCGCTGCGAAACTCGCATGCGGCAGCGAAGTCCTTGTCGGCCGTGATCACCGCTTGCTTCTCCTGAGCGTCGTCCGGCACCGGGTCCAGCGCGACCAGAGCATCTTCGTGCGGGCCATCCAGACAGCGCACCGGCGCGCTCTGGCCGATGCCGCGCGGGTCGAAGCTGACGAGGTCGAACCGCCGGTTGAGGTTGCTCATGTGCGATGCCTCACCGCGGAGAAAGTCAATGCCGGATGCTCCTGGGCCGCCGGGATTGGTAAGCAGCGAGCCGATGCGGATGCTGGGGCTGGTCGCTTTCTTACGTATCAGTGCGATGGCGATCGAGTCGGCTTCGGGATGCGAGTAGTCGAGCGGCACCTGCAGAGACCCGCATTCGAAACCCCCTGAGCAGGATGCCCACAACACGCTTCCGGCGGTTGGCGATGGCGTGGGAGTCGGGGTCGCCTTACCGGCACTGGGAGCGTTGCGCGAGCAAGCCGTGATCAGCAGCAGAGCAGCGACCATGGCAACGGCAGTGACGCGACGGAGCACCAACCGGAGTCTATCGGGCCAGGTCCGGCCATATGCTTGGGCCGATGCTCCCCGAACTCGAACGGGTGCCGCGGCTGGAGCTCGCCATCACCCCGACGCCGCTCCAGGAGACACCGCGACTGGCGGCGGCGATCGGGCTGGACCGCCTGCTCGTGAAGCGGGACGACAACACCGGCCTGGCGCTGGGCGGCAACAAGGCCCGCAAACTCGAGTACCTGGTGGCCGCGGCGGCCCGCGACGGGGCCGACATTCTGCTCACGGTGGGCGCGCCGCAGTCCAACCACTGCCGCTGCACCGCGGCCGCGGCCCGGGCGGCCGGCATGGACGCCCATTTCGTCTTCAACGGGCGGCCGATCGACGAAGTCCAGGGCAACCTTCTTCTCGACCGCCTGCTGGGCGCGACCTGGTCGTTCTCGCCCGACCGCCCGGCCGCCGAGCGTATGGCCGAGATGGCCGAGGAGCTGCGTGCGGCCGGCCGGCGGCCTTACGTCATCCCGGGCGGCGGCAGCAACGGCCTTGGCGCTCTTGGTTATGTGCGCTGCGCACTGGAGCTCCACGAGCAGCTGACGGGTCGGGGTGACCGTCCCCGCTACATCGTCTGCGCGGGCGGTTCCTGCGGGACCCTGTCGGGCCTCACGCTGGGCTTTGCGCTGGCTGGGAGCGACGCCCAGGTGGTCGGCGTGAGCATCTCCAACTCTGTGCCCGACCGAGTCGCACGCTGCCGCTCGATCATGGCCGAATCCTGCGAGCACCTCGATCTGGCACTGCCGGATGCCGCCCCGGTGATCTGGGGCGGGTACGTGGGCCCCGGCTACGGAATACCCACCGAGCTCTCATCACGGGCGCTGGCGACGGCGGCTCGAAGCGAAGGCCTCATTCTCGACCCGGTTTACACGGCCAAAGCCTTGGGGGGTCTGATCGGCGAGGTCGAGGCCGGCCGAGTGAAGCGCGATGAGCTGGTGGTGTTCGTGCACACCGGAGGCACGCCGGCGCTGTTCGCCGACCCCGCGCTCTACTGGCACCCTGACTGATCGAGACGTCAGCGATCGCGCAGGACGATGTCGAACGTGGCCCGAGCGGCACTCCCGTCGTGGACCAGCGGCACCACGACCGCCGCGTCGGAACGGAGGTCATGATATGGATCGCCGGCGAACTGCAGCTCGGTCATGATCCCGGTGGCCCGGGGATGAAGTACCTCGAAGTGGATGTGCGCGGCGCCATAGGCATCGCGGTAGTGGGGGGGCACGATCGTCCGCACCTCGTACTGGCCCTTCACGCCGGTCTGAAGCGTCCCCTGCAGGTAGCAGCAGACCGTGCCGCCGTCGCTCTTGATCGGGCCGTAGTCTCCGTTGGAGTCGACCTGCCAGACGTGGATGGTCGCGCCCGCGAGAGGGGTCACGCAGTCCTGACCGTAGACGATGCCCGACACGGTCAGCTCCTGTCCACGGCTGGCGATGGCGATGGTGTCTGCGTTGACGGGAACTTCCATCCCCGGACCGAGCTTGATCGACCACGAGCCCTGGTTGGCGGTGGCAGCAGAAGACTGCGCTGGTTGACCGGGCGTCGGCCGGCATTGAGCGGAGCTTGTCGTTCCGGTCCCGCCGCTGCACGCGGTGCCGACTAGGATCGCCGCCGCCAGGGCGAGCACGATCGGTTTCATGCATTTGCTACACCGCATCGGCCGTACGCGTTCCGCAAGCTCGAGAGGCGACGGTTGCGACATTTTGACGACAAAAGTTGCGCGCCAGGCCCTATCTTGCTGGCGGGATACTGGGATGTGACGGCGCGGAGCGATCGGGTGGTAGCCCATCTCCGAGCACGAGGGGCTTGGAGTGCGCCCGGCACATCTCGAAGCCCTCACGACTGACCCTCGGCGTGATCGCGCCGAGGGTCAGTTATGTCGCGGCGTTCGACTGGCAATACTTGGCTCGGATCGCTTGAGGGCTTTCGGGAGCCGATGTTCCGGGGTCACTACTTGGGAGCTGGCCGGCCGAACTGCATGAGCACTCAGAAATGACGGTGCGTCGCGAAGTAGATGGCCCATGAGACGGCGAACAGGAGGATCGGAAAAACCCAGCCAAAAATCATCCACCATCTCCAGTTAGTCCACTCGGCTGGGATCAGCGGCCACCAGAAGCTCTTCTTCGTTCGGCCCATGGGCCGCCAATGAGAACCATCCCAAAACCGGTTTCCATCCGGGGAGATTTCTCGAACCGGCGCCCACCGATTTCCGCTCCAGTAGAACTTGGCGTCTGGCGACATCTGGGGCGGCGGTCGTAGTCTGCTCACAGGCGCATCCTAATGGTGACGCGGACACTGATCAGCGACCTCGGCGCCGCCCGGGCTTTGCCAATGGCGGGAAAGCGAGGGAATCATTCCGTTATCCAGAGCCGAGCCGCCTACGTGGTGCTGCCATGAATAGCCTCGCGGAGCGGGTCTAGGCCAGCAGCACCTGGTGGCCGTCGAGAGAGAGCCTTTCCGGGTCGGTGACGACGTCAACGTGCAAATGCTGCGTGCCGTCGAGCGCTATTAGAGGCGGCCGGGCGAGGCGCGCGTAGTCGTGGGTTCCGCCGGCCAGCAGCGCCAGCCTTGAGACTCGATTGCGCGAAATCTAGGCGATCGTACGAGCAGCTGGTGTCGGGGCCCCGTCGGCGATCCGTCGCAACACTGCACGCGTTGCGGCGGCCGCGCGCTCCCAGGTGAAGTCGGCGGCACGCCGCCTGCCGGCGGCGCCGAGCTTCTCGCGCAGCGACGCGTCGGCGAGCAAACGCTCCAGCCCGCCCGCGATCGAGCCTACGTCCTCAGGATCGACCAGGATGGCGGTTCCATTCGCGACCTCGGGCAGCGCTCCGACATTGCTCACGACACAGGGCACTCCGTAGGCCATCGCTTCCACCAGCGGCAGGCCGAAACCCTCATAGAGGCTCGGGAAGGCGAGGACACCCGCTGACTCGTACAGCGCGGAGAGGTCCGCTCCATCGACGTGGCCGACGTAGCGCACTCCGGGCTCGGCGGCGATCTGCGTGAGCGTATCGCCATACGCCCACCCTGGACGGCCGGCGATCACGAGCGGCGGGGCGTCCATTCGGGCTCGAAGTTGCCGGTAGGCGGCAAGCAGCCGGGGGTAGTTCTTGCGGGGCTCAACCGTGCTGACGGCAAGGATGTAACCCGGATCGAGGCCAGGCGGCAGCGGGCCGGCCGGCGGCAGCGGCGTCACGCCGAGTGGGATGACCGTCACTTTTCTGTCCAACCCGGGGATCGAATAGCAGCTGAGGAGATCGTCTCGGGTCGTCTCAGAAATGACGAGAACTGCAGCCGCCTCGCGCAGTGCCGGTCCCATGACCGCGCCCATGTAGGCGCGCTGCTGCCACGGAACCTCGGCAGGACGCAGCTTGTACGCGAGGTCGTAGACGCACACGACGGCCGGAGGCGCACCGATACGCCGCCGGGGCGGGCTCGGCCAGTAGGGATAGAGGATGGCGTCGCACGCGAGCTGCGTTTCGACGGTCGGAAGCCACAAGGCTTTGAGTGCAAGCTCATGCCTGTAGCGCGAAAGAACGGCTTCGCAATCAAGCCCCTCGAGGGCCGGAGGGCGCTCGCGGCTGCAGAGGAGGGTGAACTCATCCGCGCCGCGGCCGGTGACCAGCGCCCTGGCCAGCTCCACAGTGACCGTGGTCATGCCTACGCGCAGCGGCCGCCAACATGCTGTCACATCGATCGCGAACCTGGCCATGAGGGGACTGTACCGATACGGCGGCGTGCGAGGTGGTTGGGTCTCGGACCCCTCTCTCCACTTCCGGCGGTCTGGCTGTGCAGGTAATGGCGGCCCGAGATTGGGGTGGCTTTACATCGCGTGGGCCGCACTTGAGTTTCAAGCGGGAAGGGAGGGATTCGAACCCTCGAGGGAGTTTCACACCCCCTACCCGCTTAGCAGGCGGGTGCTTTCGACCACTCAGCCACCTCCCCGGGGAGTCGGGGGTCGTCGCTCGATTCTATCCGCCGCGACCCTCTTCCATACTTACCGCTCGATGGAGGCTCCAGGAGGTCCAGGCGCGCCCCCGATGTGGGGCCCGGGCCGAAAAATGGCATTCGGGGCAGCGCCGGGTCCGAGGAGCAAGTTGTGGTACACGCTGGCCGACGGCGCCCTGAGCGAGGTTTTCTTTCCGACCCTCGACCGGGTGGCGCTCCACGAGCTCCGCTTCTTCGCGTCAGCAAGTGGCGCGCCACCGGTGGACGACGCGGCAGACGGCCAGCACGCCATCACATGGCTGAGCCCCGGAATCCCAGCATTCAAAGTTGACAGCACTCATCACGAATACCGGCTGACCAAAGAGTTCTTCTCGGACCCTGAGGAGAACGCACTCCTGATCGCCGCGACCTTCACCCCGGAGCTTCCCGACGTACGCCTGTACATGCAGGTGTCGGCGCACTGGCAGCCTGGAAGCGAAGGCAACTTCGGCCAGGTGCTCGACACGCATCCACCGGCCCTTCTCCTTCGTCAACAAGACATCTGGATGTGCATCGTCGGTCCTTTCAGCAAGGCGACCGTTGGGTACTTTCGGAGCTCCGACCTGCAGATCGACCTCAACGACGCCGACGGTTATCTGACGTACACGTACGACCGCGCCGGGCCGGGCAATGTTGCCGGCGGCGCTGAGATCGGCATCCGCGCCGGTTCCTTCCAGATCGCCATCGGCTTCGCGCATTCGCGGGCCGATGCTGAGGAGGTTGCGCGCAGCGTTCTGCAGAAGGGTGCGTCGAATGTGCGATACGCGTTCGAGCGCGCATGGATGGCTCTTCCTGATCTGCCACAAGCGCTCGCGAAGGTCAGCGGTGACGAAGGGATGCTCGCTCGCGCGTCGCTGGCGGTGCTTCGCTGCATGGAGGACAAGTCACACGCAGGCGCATTCGTGGCGGCACCCGCCGCGCCATGGGGCGAGAGCAACCACAACGGCAATCAGATCTATCACGTTGTCTGGCCGCGCGATCTCTGCCGGGTCGCCACCGCGCTCCTCGACGCCGGCGATGATCAGGCCGCGCTCCGCGCATTTCGTCACCTCCAGTCGCGTCAGCGCGCCGACGGCGCGTGGTTCCAGAACTGGTTCATGGACGGCACGCCGCACTGGACGTCGACCGAGCTGGACCAGGTGGCGCTTCCCATCCTGCTCGCCTGGAGGCTGGGCGTCGCCGGCTGCCTCGATCACGATCCGTACCCGGTGATGGTCCGCCCCGCGGCACAGTTCCTGATCCGCGAGGGACCGCTCACGCAGCTCGATCGGTGGGAGGACCTGGGCGGGCTTTCACCATCGACGCTCGCGGCATGCATCGCCGCGCTGATAGTGTCCGCCGAGTTCGCCCACGACGCCGGCGAGCACGTTGCGGCCGGGCACCTTCGCGCTGTCGCGGACTACTGGAACGACCGCGTCGAGGCGTGGTGCAGCACGAGCGCGGGCCACTACCTTCGCCTTGCCGGAGACCCCGACCACAAGCCGACTGTGGGCGCGGTCGCGCCCGAGTTCCTGGAACTCGTGCGTTACGGCCTTCGCCGCCCCAAGGACGAACGGGTCTTGCGCAGCCTGCAGGGCGTGGACGCCGCACTCAAGGCGAACCTGCCCGCCGGCCCTAGCTGGCGGCGCTACGCCGGAGACGTGTACGGGGAGCATGAGGATGGCTCGCCCTGGGATGGCAGCGGTCGCGGCCGTCCATGGCCCGTGCTCACGGGAGAACGCGCCCGCCATTTCCATTCGATGGGGTTGCCGGCAGCGGAGCTGGTGAAGACGCTCGAAGGGTTCGCTGGACCGGGCCTGATGCTGCCGGAACAGGTTTGGGACCAGGCCGACATCCCCAGCCGCGGCCTCTCCACGGGAAAGGCAACGGGGTCGGTGGCGCCGCTTGGATGGGCACACGCCGAATACCTGGAGCTGCTTGTGATGGTTGCCCTCGCCGGCCTTCCTGACCTGGTCATGCCCGCGCGCCGGCGATACACAGAGGGACAGCCTCAGGAGCCGGCGTTCGTATGGTCGCATCGCCATCAGATCACCAAGCTCGTCGCCGGCCGCAGGCTGAAGGTGCAGCTGCCCAGGCCTGGCGCGGTGCATTACACGTTTGACGATTGGAAGAGCTTCAGCGAGGCGGATGCGGTGGACACGACCCTCGGCGTCTGGGTGGCGGAGGTCCCATCCAACAAGCTGGCCTCAGGCTCCGATTTCTCCTGGACGGCTCACTACGTGACAGGCTGGGAAGGGAAGAACTACTCGCTCAAGGTCGAGTGACGAAGGGCCTCGGCAACTCCGCACTCCCCACCCGGCGCCGCGCGCCACCCTCCCCCAACAGGGGGAGGAAGCCTATCTCTCTTCGGGTGGCTCCAGGTCGTCCAGCCGCAGCTCGGTGCCGGCGTCTTCGTCGAACTGGCTGTGCAGCTCGCCGCAGTCGGCGCAGCGGTAGTACTCGCCCACAAATCCTTTGTGCCAGACCGCATAGCTGACAACGCCCGCCTCATCGACCAGAATCTCCTGCTCCAGCCGGTAGATCACCTGCTCCCAGCCTCCGGTCTCGATCTCGTCGTCGAGCACCACCACGGCGTACGGGTGCGGCTCGCCCCAGATCACGGTCACCTCGCCGCGGCGTTCGTCGTCGGCGTTGACGATCGACCAGGCCTCAGCCTCGTGACCGCGTGTGCTGCGGACGAGCCGCAGCGGTGCCCAGAACCGCTCGGCCGATTCGCGCTCGGCCTTATCGTGCTCGGCCTGGGCTTCCTGAAACGCGCTCCACATCCGCAGCAGGTGGTTGCGGAATCGGTGGTAGGTCGGCAGCAGCTTTGGCTGCTGCTTTGACGACCCGATCAGCTGCTCGAACGCGTGCTCGAAAGCAGCCTCGACCCGCTCCTGGCGGTCGGCCACCTCCGGCTTCCAGGCCTCGTCCTCGGACAGCCGCATGCTCTCGTTCAGCACGACCTCGAAGTCGAGCCAGTCGTCGCCGAACTCGGGCACGAAAACCGACTCCACCAGGTCCGCCAACCGGTGTTCCTCGAGGAGCGCCGGTGTCACCTTGCCGCGGGCGTCGGGCCAGCCCTTCCAGCCCATCACGTTGTGGATCCAGTAGTCGAAGATCGTGACCGCGTACTGCAGCGCTGCCGGCGAGGTCCAGATGCCCACCGGCCAGGTCCGCTTGCCCGTGCGAACCTTGTTGTACAGGGCGATGACTTGTTCCTCGTCCAGGTATTCGGTTTCCATGAGCATTCCACTATAGGAATAAGGGCCGATCGACCCTGGGTATAGTGAGTTACAGATGGCGCACGCCCGAGGTTTCACGCCCGATCAAGTCGCCCGCTACGCCCGGCATCTGATCCTGCCGGAGGTCGGCGGCGCTGGACAGCGCAAGCTGCTGTCTTCCAGCGTCCTGCTCCTGGGCGCGGGCGGCCTTGGTTCGCCGGCGGGGATGTATCTGGCGGCCGCGGGGGTGGGCAAGATCGGGATCGTGGACTTCGACCGCGTCGACGCGTCCAACCTCCAGCGCCAGCTTCTTCACGGCACCGATGACATCGGCCGTCCGAAGGTGGAGTCGGCGGCCGAGACTCTGCGCGGGCTCAACCCCGACGTCGAGGTCATCCCCATCAACGAGCACCTCAACTCCGACACGGCGCTGCGGATCTTCGCCCCCTACGACATCATCGTCGACGGCACCGACAACTTCCCCACGCGTTACCTCGCCAACGACGCCGCACACTTCATGGCCAAGCCGCTTGTGCACGGCAGCATCTTCAGGTTTGAGGGACGGCTCGCCCTGTTCGACTCGGCGAAGGGCACAGGCTGCTACCGCTGCCTCTTTCCGGAGCCGCCGCCGCCAGGCTCGGTTCAGAGCTGCGCAGAGGCCGGGGTGTTCGGGGTCCTGCCCGGGATCATCGGCAGCATGATGGCCTTCGAGACCATCAAATACGTCTTGAACATCGGGCGGCCGATGGTCGGGCGCTACTTGCTCTTCGAGGGTGAGGACATGACCTTCCGCGAGCTCAAGCTCCGGCACAGCAAGACCTGCCCGCTGTGCGGCGACAACCCGACAGTCGATTCGCTGATCGACTACGAGGCGTGGTGCGGCACGCCGGCCATGGAGCCCTCCGAAGCCCGGGCCAGCTAATCTCTCAGCTGGGTTTGGTGGACTGTCCCGTCGTCCGAGACCGCATCTCGGGGCTCGGGACGCCGATACATGCGTCAGGGGCCCCGGCCCGTCGCATCCTCCCGCGCTTCGCGCGGGGGCCCCAGACGATGCGCTCCGCCTAGTGCCACCCCTTCCTTCGTCTCAGCGTCCGGACCGGCGACCTGGCGGTCGCCTGCCCCGATCTGCGACCCGTCCGCCGGTTACAGTCCACCTGTGATCCAGCTCGACGGGCACAACGCGACGAAGCTCGAAAGCGCGCGCGCCATCGTGCGTGACCTCGGTTCTGTGCTCGTCGCGTACTCGGGCGGTGTCGATTCGACCCTGCTTTTGAAGCTCGCCCTGGACGAGCTCGGCGAGCGGGCGGTGGCGGTGCTGGCCAGCTCGCCGGCGTATCCGGAGTCCGAGCAGGAGCAGGCACGCATCCTGGCGGGCTCGCTTGGCGCTCGGCTCGTTGAGGTTTCCACTCATGAAGTCGAGCTCGAGGCATACACGCGAAACCATCCCGATCGCTGCTTCCACTGCAAGGAGGAGCTGTTCGCCACCCTCGAGCCTGTTCAGCGTGATCTCGCCCTCGACCACATCGCATACGGCGCCACCGCGGACGACGCCGACGACCACCGACCGGGCCACGGGTCCGCCGTGCGCCGCGGCGTGCGCTTCCCGCTCCTCGAGGCCGGCATGGGCAAGGCGGAGATACGCGCGGCCGCGCGAAGGCTTGGGCTTCCAAACTGGAACAAGCCGTCATTTGCCTGCCTGTCGTCACGCATCCCACACGGCACTGCGGTGACGCCCGAAGCGCTGCGCCAGATCGAGGCCGCCGAGGCTGCCATCAAATTGCTGGGTTTCGCACAGGTTCGCGTGCGCCACCACGGAGAGGTGGCCCGGATCGAGGTCGACGCTAACGAGATCCCCCGACTCGTCGCCGAGCGCGAACAGGTCGTGGCCGCTGTGCTGGCGGCAGGCTACAAGTTCGCCGCCCTCGACCTGGAAGGCTATTCGACCGGGAGCCTCAACCGGACCTGGAAGCCCACAGAGTAGACGTGCAGGCGGCCCACGCCGAGATCGGTGTCTTCGGCGGTTCCGGGCTGTATCGCCTACTCGATGACGTCAGCTACCTCGCCGTCGAGACGCCCTACGGCCTGCCGAGCGACGACATCGCGATCGGGAAGATCAACGATCGGGCGGTAGCTTTCATGCCGCGACACGGGCGGAAGCATTCGCTGCCACCTGCCGCCATCAACTACCGCGCAAACCTTTGGGCGATGCATTCGATCGGGGTCACGCGCCTGATCGCACCAGCTGCGGTCGGCAGCCTGCAGCCGCGCGTCCAGCCTGGCGACATCGTGATCTGCGACCAGTTCATCGATCGGACGAGCGGGCGGGCCGACACGTTCTTCGACCAGGGACCAAAGGTTGTCCACATCAGCACGGCCCACCCTTACTGCCCAGAGCTGCGCGAGCTTGCCATCGGCGCCGCCCGCGATTCGGGCGCAGGTCTGCATGAACGCGGGACAGTGGTGGTCATCCAGGGTCCGCGCTTCTCCACCCAGGCCGAGAGCAGGTGGTTCTCGTCGATGGGCTGGGACGTGGTCAACATGACCCAGTACCCGGAGGCCGCACTCGCCCGAGAGCTGGAGATGTGCTACCTCAACATGTCGCTGGTCACCGACTACGACGCGGGGCTCGAAGGCAGCCCAGACGTCCGGCCGGTTTCAGTCGAAGAGGTGGAGCGTTTCTTTGCGGCCAACATCACGCGCGTGCGTGACCTCATCCTGCGACTTGTGCCCATGATCCAAGCCGACCGAAGCTGTCCATGCGCCACCGCAATGAAGGGCGCCGTCGTCAGTGGGTGAGATTGTCCTGAGCCTCGACGAAGGGACGACCGGCGCGACGGCGATCGCGGTCGCCGCTGATGGCGACATCCTAGGCAGAGGCTATCGAGAGATCACGCAGCACTACCCGAAGCCGGGTTGGGTCGAGCACGACGCGGAAGAAATCTGGGCCGCCGTGCAGGCCACCGCGGACCAAGCCATCGCGGACGCAAACGTAAGGCCGGCCGACGTGCGCGCGATCGGAGTCACCAACCAGCGCGAGACCCTGGTGGTATGGGACCGGCGCACGCTGAAGCCTTTGACGCATGCCATCGTGTGGCAGGATCGCCGCACCGCCGACGATTGCGCGCGCCTGCGCAATGCAGGGCACGAAGATCGCGTGCGCGAGATCACCGGCTTGGTCCTCGATCCCTACTTCACAGCCACCAAGCTCGCGTGGGTCATTCGCAACGTAGACGGCGCCGCGGACGCCGCGATAGGCACCGTCGACAGCTGGCTCGCAGCTCGTCTTTCGGCCGGTCACGACCACGTTACCGATCCATCGAACGCGTCCCGCACACAGCTGTTCGACATCGGCCACGGGAAGTGGAGCGAGGAGATGGCCGATCTGTTCGGGGTCCCCCTGACCAACCTCCCCGAGGTCCGCGACTCGAGCGGAGACCTCTCGCGCAGCGACCCGGACGCTTTCGGCGGCATCGACGCACCGGTTTCCGGAATCGCCGGGGACCAGCAAGCCGCCCTGTTCGGTCAGGCATGCACCGTCGTGGGCATGGCCAAGAACACCTACGGCACCGGGTCATTCGTGCTCGTGCAGACGGGATCGCATCGCGTGCCGTCGAAGACTGGGATGCTGACCACCGTCGCGTGGGGCCGTTCCGGCCGCCTGGATTACGCGCTGGAGGGGGCCATCTTCATCACGGGCGCTGCGTTGCAATGGCTGAGGGATGGGATCGGCATCATCGATACTGCCGAGGAAGCCGGCCCCCTCGCGTCATCGGTGCCCGACGCCGGAGGTGTCTTCATGGTCCCGGCTTTCGTTGGCCTGGGCGCGCCGCACTGGGATCCATACGCTCGCGGCACGATCGTCGGCCTCACTCGTGGCAGCACCCGCGCCCACCTGGTCCGGGCGGCGGTGGAGGCGATGGCCTACCAGACGCGTGATGTCGTCGAGGCGATGCAGCTCGACACAGGGCAGCCCCTCACCGAGCTGCGGGTCGATGGGGGCGCCTCGGTGATGGACGTTCTATGTCAATTCCAGGCTGACCTTCTTGGCATCCCTGTGAGGCGTCCTGTCCACAGGGAGACCACGGCGCTCGGGGCTGCCTTCCTGGCCGGCCTTGGCGCGGGCGTCTGGAGCGACGCCGATCTGAAGGACCTGTGGAAGCTTGATCGCGAGTTCGAACCGGCGATCTCGCGCGACGAGGCGGACACACTGCAACAGCAGTGGCGCCGGGCGGTGGAACGAAGCCTCAACTGGGCTGAACCCGGCTCTGAAGCGGGCCGCTGAGCACGGGTCGACGGTCTGCGCCACCCATTTCCGCCGCTGGCGTTGTCAGCTCCTGCGGTCCTCGCTCATGTATGCCGGATACATTCGCTCCGGTCCTCGTCGCTGCCTTGCCAGCGACGGTCTGTGCGTCGCGGCTCTCGCCGGCCGGCCCATCGGCCCGCTACCCGATAATCAGTAGCGATTTGAGGTCCAACGGGTCGCCGAGCGGGCGTGTCCGGCAACCGATCCTGTACGGCGAGCAGATGTGGCGCCAGCAGCGATTCTTTGCCGGATTTCTGGTCCTGGTGGGCCTGATCGTGCCGCCGGCACTGATCCTCTACCACCAACCGCTCAACTGGATCTGGCTCTTCTACGTCCCCAGCGGGCTCGTCCTCGGCGGCGGTTTTCTGCTCTACCGGTGGCGGAGCTTCGTCGAGCCGCTGGAGAATGGACTCAAGGTGTCGACACTCTTCGCGAACGCCGTGATCGGTTACGACACCATCAAGCAGGTCAAGGTGCAGCCCCTCAAGCTGGCCTTCCAGGATCGCAGGAAGCGGATGGTGGCTCCGATCATGAAGCCCCTGATGGAGAAGCCCGCGCTCTTCGTCCGGCTGCGCGGTGATGAGGAAGAGCTGGCTGCCGTCAAGAAGCGCCTCGGGTCGCGCCTTTTCTTCGAAGACACGATCGCGATGCCGGTCCCAGACCCGGACGCAGCGGCCTGGGAGATCACCTCACGGCTGCCCGAGCGCCTGGGCCAGAACCTCGGCGGCCGGCGCAGAAAGCGGCGGCGTTAGGGGACCAACCGTAGCCGAGTCACGACCGGAGCCGGTCGGGTCAGAGGCGGCAACCAGGCCCGTCTACTTCGATCGATGGGATGCCGTCGCCATCCTCGCGCTGACGGCGGTGGGCTTCGTCCTTCGCTTCTACAGCCCGATCATGCCCGACTTCTTCCTCCATCCCTTCCGGGGGCCGCTGATCTCGAACTGTGTCCAGGGCACTCCCGTCAATACCGAGGGACAGCCCGGCGCGGTGTGTGGCCTTGCCTATCCATTCATGAAGGGCTACTGCCCGACTGCGGTTGTCTCTGGGGCGCGCTGCCAGGAGCCGCTGTCGCCGCCAAACGGGGAGGTATTCGACGAGATCTACTTTCCGCACTTCGCCTACTTCGACCTCAAGGGCATGGAGGTCTGCCGGCCGACATCGGTCGAGTGCTACAACTACTTCGACCCCGAGCCGCCGCTTGGAAAGCTGATCATCGGCGCCGGCGATTGGGCTTACGGCTGGTATAGGGCTCACTTCGAGGGTGCGAAAGGCGATTACGTCGACCTCGGCTTCAACACATTCGGCTGGCGCATCGCCGCCTGCATCTTCGGGACCCTTTGCATCCCGCTGATGTATCTGTTCGCGAGGCGCCTTTGGCCTAAGCGCCTGTTCGCGCTCGCGGCCGCAACGCTCGTCTGCTTCGATGGGCTGTTCTTTGTCGAGTCACGCATCGGGATGATCGACATCTTCCCGATCTTCTTCATCCTGCTTTCGTACTTCCTGTACCTGGTCCACATCCAGAGCCCCACTCCGCGGGCTTCGATCATCTCGCTGTTCTTGCTCGGCATTGCACTGGGCCTCGGCATCGCCGCCAAATGGATCGTCCTCGCAGCCTACGCGAGCATCGTCTTCCTGCTCGTGGTGCGCGCGATCCGGCGGAACGTGGACCTCGACGTCGGCCCCGCGGAACGCCCCATCTGGTCCTGGGGGCGGGGTAGTGGGCCCGCAATCGCTGGCGGCACACCCTGGCGCCAGTACCTACCACTTGCGTTGGTGGCGCTCTTGGTCATCCCTGTCGCCATCTACTTGGCGTCGTGGTATCCCTTCTTTGCACGCGGGCAGTTCCACACCCTGGCAGACCTCATCACCTACCAGCAGGCTGCGTTTCGGTACCACGCAGGCCTCACAGCGACCCATCCCTACGGATCGCCATGGTGGTCGTGGCCCTTCGATGCCAGGCCGGTGCTGTATTACGCGGAGTACGAACTGGGAACCGACCAATTCACGGGCCGGCCGCTGTTCGCGCTCCTCTACAACCTCGGCAACCCGTGGATCTGGTGGACGAGCCTTCCGTGCCTGCTGGCGCTGCCTTACTTCGCAATCCGCCATCGAAGCTTCCCGGCCGCCGTGATACTGATCGGCTTTGTCACCCAGTTCCTGCCCTGGGCGCCCATCGCGCGCGTGCTCTTCCTCTACCACATGTTTGGCGGCCTTATCTTCATGATCCTGGCGCTCGCCTTCGTGCTCGCGTACGTGGCCGAGCTCATGCCTGGCGCCGGCCGGGCGCTGCTCGTCGGTCACCTCGGCATCGCTGTGGCGTTCTTCTTCTACTTCTATCCGATCTGGACTGCGCTGCCGTTGTCCGAGCCGGCCTTCTTGTTGGAGTCGGGCACCCCACCCTGGGGGCCAAAGATCTGGCTCATCGCTGGCTGCAATGCCCAGCTACCGCCCGCCGAGCCGCAGCTCTGGTGCTGGTATTGAGGATGAGCGGCACCTGATGGGAGCCGAGGGCTCCGTCCAGCCGCTGCCAACTACAGCCCTCCGCTCGGCGGTTGGAGTGGTGGCCGTCGGAGTCACGGCCCTTGTGCTCGTCGCGCTTGGCCTGCTGCTCGGCGCCTCCGCGATCCTGTTGATCGGATGCGTGCTGGCCGGCTTCGGCATCACGTACCTCAGCGCGATCGCGCTCAATTTCGAAGAGCGGCTGGCTTTCGGGGCGGTGCTCGGGGCGATGGCGATCGCTGTGGCCGGCTTCGCCGCGGCGATGCTCGTGCGCGACGTCTCCCTGGGCACCGTGGTCGTGAGCCTGGCTCTCCCTCTTGGATTGGGAATTTCGGCCCTCCTCGCCAACCGGAGGCGGCTGTCCGCCGACTTCGCTGACGCCGCTGCGCGGTGGACCGCGCCGCCACGGGTTGCGGGCCACCCATGGCCGGTGGCGCTGGTCTTTCTCGCTTGCAGCGCGTGGACGGTTCACTTCCTGCACCAGGCCTATGTGTATCGACCAGACGGCCTTTTCGTCGGCTACGTGAACATTTGGGGCGACTGGGCGGCCCACCTCACATTCGCCGGTTCATTCGCCTACGGGCACAACTTTCCACCCGAGTACCCGATCGACCCGGGCAACCACCTGGGCTACCCCTTCATGGTCGACTTCCTGGCCGCCAGCCTGGTGCCGCTCGGGAGCTCGCTGCCGTCGGCGCTCGTCCTCACGTCCGGCCTGCTCGGCCTTGCTCTGCCGGTGGTTCTCTATCTCGCCGCAGCGCGGTTCGCCGGCGGAAGGGCGGCGGCGGCGATCGCCGTCTTCGTGTTTCTGCTCGGCGGGGGTCTCGGTTTCTACTTTTTGATCGGCGACATCCAGCACTTTGGCCTGGGCGCCCTGGCGCATCTTCCGCGCGAGTACACCCTGAACCGCTCCCTCAATTTCCAGTGGCTGAACCCGGTGCTCGCGTACCTGGTTCCCCAGCGGTCGACTCTTTTTGGCTTCAGCCTCGCCTTGATCGTGCTGCTGCTGGTTTGGCTCGCGGTTCGCGAGCGCCACAATTGGCGCGCCTTCCTCTTCGCCGGTGTGGTCGCCGGGCTGATGCCCGCTTTCCACGTCCACGCCTACGGCACGGTGGTCGCCCTCTCTGCAATCTGGGCGCTGTTCAATCGGCGGCGCGCCTGGCTCGCGTTCTTCGGGCCCGCCCTGGCGCTCGGCGTGCCGGTATTGCTCTGGATGTGGCCGCCAGTCAACAACAGCTACTGCGCCGGCGGCGCGTCCCTACATGGATACTGCCTCGAGCTGGGCTGGCTTTCCTACACGGATTGGGAACGTGACGGCGTGCTCTTCATCCCGAGCGACTTCGTCTGGTTCTGGATCAAGAACACGTCGGTCCTGATCCCGCTCATCGTCGCGGGCCATTTTCTCCAGCAATGGTTTCCGACCGGCTTTGGCAAATGGTTCGCGCCAATGTGGCTGTGGTTTCTGGTCCCCAACCTAATCGTGCTGCAGCCCTGGGAATGGGACAACACGAAGTTCTTCATCTTCTGGGCGCTGATGGGCAGCGTCATGGTCGGCGGCGTCCTCGCGGGCCTGTTCAAGCGCGGTCCTGTCGCGGCCGCCGGCGCCTCAGCGCTGCTGGTCTTGCTGTGTCTGTCTGGAGCGCTTGACCTGGGGCGGGCATCGGATTTCAGCGTCAGCTCCGTGCAGTTCACCGATGCCAAAGGCATCCAGGTTGCTGACTGGGTGCGCCAGAACACGCCCTCTGACGCGGTGTTTGCGGTGGCCGACGAGCACAACAATCCCATCCCCACACTTGCGGGGCGACGCGTGGTCGTTGGCTATCAGGGCTGGCTGTGGACATACGGCTTGGGCGATTACACGCAGAAGGGGGCGGATGAGCTGGCGATATTGCGCGGCGATCAGCACACAGCCGACCTGGTCGACAGGTACGGCGTCGATTACGTGCTAATCGGTCCTCAGGAGCTGTCGCCTCCACGCAGCGCGAGCATCGACTACTGGAGCAAGCACGGCACGCTCGTTTACACGAACGGGGAGTACTCAGTCTTCAAGGTCTGATCGGTTCAGGGAGTGGGGAGGCCGAGAGGCCGCTCAGGCGCACCTGGCTTCGGAGCTTCTGCGGGCGACCTTTGCGTTTCGGGAGTCGTGCGCGCGGCTCCAGCGCTAGGCCGCGGCGGCTCAGAGCTTGCCTCGAGCGCCTGCTCGAGCCGGCGCGCCAACCGCTTGATCTCGCGATCGCCGCGATCGAGGCGGTTGACGATCTGGAGAAGGATCTCGTCCTGGTGCATGAGGTGGTTCATTAGCGCCTTGGTCTCTTCTTCCGCCTTCACGTTCAGCTCGTAATCGTTCTGGGCTCGCAGCCGGTCGCGGTTGGACTGGCTGTTGAGCGCCATCAGGACAAGCGAAGCCCATAGCGCGGCTTCAAGGCTGAGCACGAAATTGAGGAACTGGAAGGGATATCCATCCCAGTGGCGGATCACGCTGAGCGCGTTGAGCCCGACCCAGATCACCATCAGTCCGAGCTGCGCGAGCACGAACACCCAGCTCCCAACAAGGCGTGCGAAATCGCCCGCGACGCGATCGGAGAAGTTCAACTTGCGCTCGACCTCACGGTTGAGGTCGCGGACCGGGGGATGGTCGTGCTGGTGCTTGATGAGGTCGCGAGCGATGTCTTCGATTTCTCTGCCGATTGACATTGGTTCTTCCTTCTATGGGTTGCTGCGATGCGTGGTTCGGGCGCGCTCAGTCGATAGCTTCGCTCAAAAGTGCCCTGCCTGGCTACGGAAAGTAAGCCTTGGCGCGCTCGCGGGCGGTCTTAGGCCCGCCTCAGCGATAGTCGTGTGAGGGCGGATTCGGCCTGGGCACGCCTCCGAGCGCCTGGATGTGAGTCGCCAGAATCGACCACACCCCGTCCTGTCGCTGCATCACTCCGTCGATGACAAGGATCGGCTGGCGGTTGGCGATCTGGCGATAGCGGTCATAGACGTCGGGCTTGATCGTCACGTTCACCTGACCGTACTCGTCTTCCAGGGTGAAGAACCGGATCTTCTTCGCGGTCGAGGGTGCCTGGCGCGTTATCACCAGGCCGGCCACGCGGACCTGGCGGCCGCTGGGAATCGATGCGAGCTGGTTGCTCTCCAGGGCTTTCAGCTCGCGCAGGCGGTCGCGACAGAAATGGATCAGATGGTGGCCAGTCGAGAGATCCGAGATGCGGTACTCGAGCTGGTTGACATCGAAGTCGTCCAGCGCGGGAAGCGCGGGCGCGGTGGCATTCAGCCGGAGCTCCGACTGCGATTGGATTCCGCACCGCAGACCCTGCCCGTGCCATCGCTCCTGCCAGCCCCAGAGGAGCTCGCGTCTTTGGTGGCCGAGTGAGTCGAATGCGCCGACCATGACCAGGTTGCGGACTGCCCGAGGGCCGATTGGGCCTCCTCGCAGGCGGTTCAGGAAATCGTCGAAGGACAAGAACGGGCCGCCGGCCTCGCGCTCGTCGACGATCGCCTTGCGGCCTTCCTCGCCGAGGTCGCGCACGTAGTTGAAGCCGATGCGCATCGCGTGCGTCTTAACGACCTGGGTTGCGGCGTCATCGGAATCCGGATAGGTTGGCGCCAGGTCGGCTGGCTGGGGGAGGGAGCCAATAGAAAGGGAGGGCCCCGGCGAGCGGTCTGCAAGCTCTTCCGGCAGGCAGCGAACGCCAGAGCGGTTGACGTCCACCGGCAGCACGGTCACCCCATGCCGCTTCAGGTCCTCGACGAGCACGCTCGGGTGGTAGAAGCCCATCGGCTGGTTGTTGAGAAGGCCACAGCCGAACTCGACCGCATGATTGAGCTTCAGCCATGCCGTCTCATAGGCGGTGCGCGCGAAAGCCGCGGCGTGCGAGCGGCAAAAACCGTAAACCGCAAAGCCCTGCACCGCGGCGAACAGCTGGTCAGCCACCTCGCGCGGCACGCCGTTGGCCAGGCAGCCACCTATGAAGTCACCCTCGAGCGACGACATCTCCACGTGGTTGAGGTGACGGGTCATCGCGCGCCGAAAACCATCGGCCTCGCCCGGCGCCATGCCTGCGACCCTCATCGCGATTTCGATGATCTGCTCCTGGTAGAGGATCACCCCGAGCGTGTCTTTGAGGATCGGCTCCAGCAGGGGATGTGGATAGGTGACGGGCTCGCGACCCTGCTTGCGCCGGATATAGGGATGCACGGCGTTGCCCTGGATCGGACCCGGCCGGATGATGGCGACCTCGACCACCAGGTCGTTGAAGCTCTGAGGCCGAGTGCGCGGCAGCGTCTGCATCTGCGCGCGCGACTCGATCTGAAAGACGCCGATGGTGTCGGCGGCGCTGCACATCTCGAAGACGTCCGGGTCGTTGAGCTGCAGCTGGTCCAGGTCGGGCCGGACGCCGGTCGTGTCTTTGATGAGCTCCAGGGACTCGGCCACCACCGAGAGCGTGCGCAGCCCGAGCATGTCCATCTTGATCAGGCCGAGGTCCTCGACATCGTCCTTGTTGAACTGGACGACCCGGCGCCCTTCCATCGTCGCCGGCTCGACAGGCGCGATGTCTACGAGGGGCTCGCCGGTGACCAGCATCCCTCCGTTGTGAATGGAGAGATGACGCGGGAAGTCCTGCACCTCACGGCACAGCTCCAGGAAGTGCTGCCAGCTCTGCGGCCGCATGTCGGGAGGTGGCACAGCGCCCGTCATCGAGTCCTCGACGTCTTCCGAGAACCAGCGATCGACGCCCTTTGCAAGGCGATCGAGCAGCTCGGCTGAGAAGCCGAGCGCCTTGCCGACCTGCCGGATTGCCATCCGCGGCTGGAAGGTGACCACGTTGCAGACCATCCCCGTCCGCTCCCATCCGTACTTCTCGTAGATGTACTGGATCACCTGCTCGCGGTGCTCCGTTGAGAAATCGATGTCGATGTCGGGCGTGCTCGTCATCTCTTCGTGCAGGAAGCGCTCGAAGAGGAGGTTGTGTTCGATGGGATCGACTCGGGTGATCCCGAGCACATAGGCGACGATCGAATCGGCCGCCGAGCCTCGACCCTGGCCGGGCACGCCATGCTCGCGTGCGAAGCGCATCAGGTCCCAGTTGATGAGGAAGAACTCCGCCAGCCCTGTCTTCTCGATCACCTCCAGCTCGCGCTGGAGTCTCTGTGTGACCGCGACGGTTATCGGCCGGTACCGCTCGCGAACCCCTTCGAAACAGAGTTTGTAGAGGAACGAGAAAGGAGTCTCACCGGCGGGGACGGGATAGCCGGGAAAGCGAACTTTGCGGAAATCGAGGTCGAGGTCGCACGCCTGGGCGATCTCCCACGGCGTGGCCAGCGCTTCCGGGTAATCCTTGAACAGCGCGCGCATCTCTTCGCCGGCCTTGAGGCAATGCTCCGAATTTGGAAACAGGTGTGGACGGGCTTCCTCCAACGTCGCTCGGTGGCGGATCGCCACGAGTACGTCATAGAGACGCCTGCGCTCGCGTGCGTGGTAGTGGACCTGATTGGTGGCGACGGTGGTCGCCCCACAGCGCTTCGCCATCGCCGCGCGGCCTTCGAGGATCCAGTCATCCTCGGCCCGGAGGTGGTGGTGAAGCTCGCTGAAGACGTCATCCTTTCCAAGCGCCTCCTGGACGCTGCGAAGCCACTTCTCGTCGTCGGTGGCGGTGAGGTAGAAGAGATCGCCGCGATGCTCCGCAACGGTCGCCAGCGGGGCGCGTGCTTCGCCTTTGGGCTGGTCTTGATGAGCGAGGGTTAGAAGGCGGCACAGGTTGGAATAGCCGCGAAGATTGCGCGCGATCAAGAGCAGCTCGCTGCCGTCCACCTCCAGCGCGGCGCCGATCAGCGGCTTGACACCCACCTTGCGGCACGCCTGCAAGAACTTGACTGCGCCGTAGACACCGCCAGCGTCGGTGATCGCGAGCGCAGGCATCTCCAGCTCTGCGGCCCGCGCCGCCAGCTCGTAAGGATGCGAGCCGCCGTCCAGGAACGAGTGATTGGAGTGGCAGTGGAGTTCGAAATAGGGCGACACCTTATTGCTGTTCTACCGTTTCACTCGCGTGGAGAAGGCCGTCGTTCTGCTGGTTGCCGTGATGCTTGCTGCTTGCAGTCAGGCGTCCGGCGGGACCGCGCACCCCAGCCAGTCGCTGCCGGCCAGCCCGACCCCGCTTGCCAGCCCGACAGCATCCGACCAGCCGCTGACCACGGTCGGCTTCTCGTGCCAACTGCCGATCTGGACCGCAGACGGTCAGGGCGCGTTCATCAGCTTCCCCACCCGCTCGGTCAGCTTCGATCCCAAGGGCAAAGGGCTCCAGGCCAATGGAGGCGTCTACTACGATCGCGCCTTTTCGCGCTGGCTGCCCGTCTCTCGCCAGGCGGTATCGCCGGACGGGAAGCACTACGCCTATGGTCAGGGAGCTCCAGACAAGACGAAGGTCGCAACGATGCATGTGGTAGATGTCGCGACCGGGGTGGACCATGTCTTCGCAACACCGTCGACGGAATGGTTCGTCCCATATTCGGTTCTCGATTACGCCGCCGAAGGCATCTATCTCTATACGAACTACGAGCTGAGCGTCGGCCTTTGGCTGATGGATCCCACCACAGGCGCAATCCACCGAGTGGCCAACCTGACCGACATCCAGGCAAGTGGCGGCAACCGGACTTTCTGGGTCGGTTCGGTGAATCCGGCCGACCCGAACCCGCTCGGTGGCCTGGGCATCATGCCCAATCAGATCGATCGCTTCAGCCTGGCCGACGGCAAACGCGTCGCGTGGTTTTACCGGCCGAGCACAGCACCGCGCGTGATCGGTTCGGATGTGCAGGGCCACCCGATCGTGCTGGTTTTCAACGGTAGGAACGGAGTCATTGACGGGGACTATGGGGCGGAGCTCATTCTCCTGATCAGCCCGCAGTCTCAGCGGTCGATCTTCAAGGGGCCTGTCAGCTCGATGTTCCCACCCATCTCTGACAGCCATGGCATCTGGTTTGGCAGTGGCAACGGCACTTACCTGTATACAGGCGAGGCATTTCTGAAGGTGTCCGACCAGCCTGGATTCCCGGCCAACGGCTGCTTCTGACTGTTCAGTCATAGATCCGTTCCACGAACCACTCGTCGCGCGAGAGGTCGTGGTACAGCTCGCACAGCAGGCTGGAATTGAGCAGCGCCTTCCAGTACTCGCGCACGACAGGTTGCTTCCACCACTCGGTCTCGACCTTCCAGCGCGCGATCGGGTCGATGGGCCCATGCCAGGCGCCGGTGATGAAGCCCGGCGTGCCATCGTCGTTCAAGGTGACCTCGATCGGAATCGGCGGCGAGAGCAGCCGGGTCATGCGAACCGCTGCTCTGGGACGGGGGAGGAGGGAAGGAGAGGACGTGGCTTGCTCACCGCGTCGTCGCCGTGACGCTCCTGCAGCCTCTCGAGCGCGGCGATGACCTCATCACTGTTCCCGTCGCCGCCCGCCCACAACCGCAGCTGCCGCCGGCCAGCTGCCTCCAGCACCGGCAGCTCGATCCACAGCTCGGTGATCGGTGCGCGCGGCTGCCATTCCTTGATCCATCCACCGATGAGGCCGAACAGCTCGGCTCCGCTGCTCAGTGGATGGCGCACTACCGAATCACGCGTGTCGGGACTGGCGGTCTCGAACAGAAGTCGCACTCGAACCTGCTTGGCACCTGCGCCTCGTAGCCCAAGCTCAGACGCGAGGTCGTCGCAGAGCGCGCGGGCGACGAAGAGCAGCGCCTCGCGATCTTCGACCGGTGGCTCGAACTGGCGGTGGGCGCTTGTGAACTGCGGCGGCCGCCACGGCGTGAGCTGATCCGGTTCGAGACCTCTGGCGAGCAGGACCGCATGCCTGCCCGCGCTGCCGAGCTGGCTTTCGAGCTCGCGCGGGCCGAGCGCAGCCAGCGCACCTAGCGTGCGCAAGCCGAGCAAGTCCAGGCGTTCTTGTTGCTCCACGTCGAGCGAAAGCTCGCGCGAGGGGAGAGGGGCGAGGAATGCCCGAGCATCATCGACCTGCACCAGCCGGCCCGGCCGCGCGCGCGCCGCGGCAACACGTGCAGAGAAAGGTCCCGGCGCAAGGCCAAGCCTTGGTTCTCGCCCGATCGCGGAGCGGAGCCGGCGACGTGCTTCGCGTATCGACTCGCCTGTCTTAACGACCCCGCACAAGTCCAACCATGCGACCCCTTCGGCGCGTACCTCGACGACCGGGGCGAGGTCGTACAGCGCGCTCGAGATCAGCTCCCGCAGCTTGGCCGCGGCTACAGGGTCGGGTGCCAGGAAGGTCGCGTTCGGGCAGAGATGCTCGGCCTGGCGCAGTGGCATCCCTGGCTCGACACCGAACGGTCTCGCCTCTTCTGAGGCGGCGATGACCCGGTCTTCCCACTCGCCGACGACGACTGGGCCTCCGTAGAGGTCAGGCTGCCGTGCGAGCTCGAGATGGTTCGTCAGACCACAGCAGACGCGCATTCGAGCTCCGAGGCTTGAAGTGGCACTTCAAAAACCGGCTGTCCTGTGGAGAGCTGGGCGCCCAGCGGGTATCGGATCTCCAGCTCGGCTTCACCCAGCGGCGGAGCCACCCTGTTCTTGAGGCAGCGCGCGATCGTGCGCAAGCCCACCAGCTGACCCCGCTCCCACACCCAGTCCACACGGGAAAAACCAACGCTGAGGCTCGAGGCGTGGGCGAACGCACGGCCTGGAGCTTCGACCACCCCTAACAGCACTGTCCCCGATCGGTTTGCCCCCGCCTCCAGAGGTCCCAGCCAGGTCTCCGGAACCTCCCCCATTAAAAGGATGAAGCCGGCGCCTGCCTTGGCCAGCGCGGCAGCCGCTTCCCCCGCGGAGTCGGAGTCGAGCCTCACCACCGTCAAAGAGCTCAGCTGGGGATCGAAAGGAAGCAGCGCCCAAGGATCAAACCCTCCCGTGATGTCGATCACGACGGCGTGCGCGAATTCGCGGGTCGCCACAGCGAGCTGTGCCAGAGCGAGCGTCAGCTTCCCGCAGGTTCCGCTTCCCGTCAGGAGCGTGAGCCGGCCACGTGGCAGACCTCCGATACCGGTCAACCGATCGATCAAGGTGCCGCCCGGCCAGGGCTGTGGCGGCGGGAGCTCCGCCGCCCTCGTCAGCGCCTGGCTGCCAAAGCGGACCCGAATCGTGTGAACCGCTGTATCGAGTGCCCCGGCCCCGAAGTTCCTTGCGTCTTCGCGGCCTAGACGGCCGGGCGCCTGCGGCGCTGAAGCCGGCGTCAAGGGGCCCGGCGCTGCGCATCCTCCCGCGCTCCGCGCGGGGGCCCCAGTGGATGCGCTTCTAGCCGCGCCACCCTTTCCTTGGCTCCGGCCGCCGATGCCGCGAATCTGCGTCGGACCTCGGGGCGGAACACTCGTGCCGAGCTGTGCTGCCTGCATCGTTTTCCAAGCCTCCGGAAGAGACGCAGGTGCAGAAGAGGAGGTGATCCCAACCTTAACGAACAAATGTTCGCAAGTCAAGATCGATCATTTTCTATTGCGGGCCGCTTCGGGGTAGCGGATCATCGCGGCGTGAACGCGGCGACCGCATCCTGCGCATGAAATTCGAGCCCGGCGCGAAAGTCGGCCCTTATCAGATCCTGGGAGAGCTCGGCCAGGGTGGGATGGCGACCGTCTATCGAGCCTACCAGCCCGCCCTGGAGCGTGAGGTCGCGCTCAAGATCCTGCCCGAATTCCTGCTCGCAGAACCTGGCTTCAAGACCAGGTTCCACCGCGAGGCGGTGGCGGTCGCGCGCCTTCAGCACCCCAACATCCTGTCCGTCTTCGACCACGGCGAGCACGAAGGCGTGACCTACATCGTCAGCGAGTACGTCGAGGGCGGCACGCTCGCCGCGAGGCTGGGCGCTCCGATCCAGCTCGATTACTGC
This sequence comes from Candidatus Dormiibacterota bacterium, assembly GCA_036505515.1. GTDB lineage: Bacteria > Chloroflexota > Dormibacteria > Dormibacterales > Dormibacteraceae > DASXTG01. Next base: position 29,096 of record DASXTG010000097.1, read on the forward strand.
GTGCGCATGCTGCGGCCCATCGCCGACGCGTTGGATTACGCGCACGGCGAAGGCGTCGTGCATCGCGACGTGAAGCCCTCCAACATCCTTCTCGACCGCCGCGGGGTGCCGATCCTTTCCGACTTCGGCCTGGCGCGGCTTGCGGAGACGCGCGATAGCGAGCGACTCACGCAGACGGGTGCCACCGTCGGTACGCCTACCTACATGGCACCCGAGCAATGCGCGGGTGAGGAGGCAGGACCGCCCGCTGACATCTATGCCCTCGCGGTGATCGCTTACGAGATGATCACCGGCCGCGTCCCCTTCAGCGCGCCAACTCCTCTCGGCGTGATGTCCGCCCACCAGCTGAAGCCGCCGCCTTCGCCGCGAAAGATGAACCCGAGCCTGCCCGCCGTCGTCGAAGAGCCGATGCTCGCCGGACTCGCCAAAGATCCTGCGGACCGACCGGCGACGGCCACGGATTTCGTCGAGGCCCTGGGCCTGGCGGTCTCAGCTGCGACATCGCATCCGCCATTCACGCCCGCACCGGTGTTTCCACTCTCTCCACCACCGCCCTCGCAGATACCCGCCGCTCAAACACCTGCTCCGCCATCGCAGGTGGAGGCCCCGCCGACGCCTGCGCCGCCGTCGGTATCGTGGCCGCCTACCCCGACGCCATTACCGACATCCGTCACGACATCGCCCCCGCCTGCGCAATCGCCGTCGCCTGCGCAATCGCCGCCGCCGCCGTCACAGCAGCCACCGCCCTATTCGCCTGCTGGGCCGCCGTCGTCGCCGCCCGTTTATGCGGCGCAGCCATCAGCGCCCGCGCAGACATATCAAGCCCCTTCGACATATCCGCCACAGATGCCCTATGCGACGCCACCCAACGTCTACGCGCCGCAGCCGGCCTGGGCCACCGCTCCACCGCGATCCGCAGTCCCCGCGTGGGTGCTCATCGTGCTGGCGGTCAGCGCGGGCCTCGCCGCATTGGGCTTGTTGGTGGCCGCGATCAACCTTGCGAGCCCAGACCTTTCAACAGCCGATCGATGGACGCGGCTGCTGCTCGCTGTGCTGCTGGCTCTTGCATCGTCTCTATCGCTAGGTGCCCTCATCGGTTTGATGGGCCGCGATCGGTGGGCACCGGCGATCGGCTGGGCAGCGGTGGGCACGCTCGCTGTGACGTTGTGCGGGATTCCACTCGCAGCGGCGGCGGGATGGGGCCTGTACTCCGCGTCCAAGCGTCAGACCGGATCGGCGCCGAAGCCGGGCGGCGAGCTGCGCCTCGGGGGTACAGCGTTGGTCCTGGTCGCGATGCTTGCGCTGTCAGGCTCCACCGCCGCGTGGGGATTCAGTCACCCGAACGAAGCTTCGGGTCAGGCCCCGCATCCGAGCCCAACGCCGACCTCGTGCGTGATCGTCCAGCAGGGCTCGCCGGTCAATGCTGGTGCTGCAGGCGGGCTGTGCGGGTTCCACCTCGGCTTGCCCTTGTCGCAGCTCATCTGTGCCGGCAACACTGCCCCTCCACCGGTCCTGAAAACGATCAGCTATGACTACTCCAAGAGTGCGAACGCCAGCGGCGGGCTAGGCATGGACGGCAGGCAATGTCACTTGACCGCTCCGAGCTACAAGGTCCAGACCAGCGTTGGCGCAGTCGACCGCATACCCGCAGGCGACCTCTTCATGCTGGCGGACCTTGCGCCCACTCGACCGTTGCAGGCGATGATCTTCGGCTTCACCTTCGCGTGCGACAGCAAAGACTGCCTCTACGTCGACATCGACACCAGGGACAGCTCGCTGACAGTCTGGGATGACGACACGAAGCTGGGCCAGACTGACATCGCCATCGGTCCCGGCACGAACCGTCTGGTGATGGCCATGCACCAGCAAGAGATCAGGGTGTGGCTCAACGGCCAGCTTGTCAGTACTAAGACCCCGAACCGCGTGCACGAGGCGGGCAAGTACTACCTGGACGTGGAGAACCTGGACAAGAACGCTCCAGTTCGGATGGACCTGCTGGAGTTTGACGTCTTCCGGCTGGGCTGACCCTCACTAGCGTCGTAATGGCAGCCGGGTTTACCCCGGCTGCGACTTTGTTTTATCAGGACTCACAATCGTCGCTAGGGGGAGGGTGGGTATCGGAGGGACCTTGGTCCCCTTCCAATAAAAGAGCCGGGGCTCCACAGAACCCCGGCGCGTAACGGTCGGACTGCTACAAAACGTCAGAAGAAGTTGTTACTTCTTCTTCTTGGCGGCCTTCTTCTTGGCTGCCGGCTTCTTGGCGGCCTTCTTCTTAGCCATCATTCTTTACCTCCTTCGCTAGTGATACGGACCCGAGGTTCCATGGTTTGGCGGGCTGGATTCCCTTGTGAGACGTCATGAGCGATTTCTCCTGCACGTACCTCCTCTGCAACCCAACGGGTTTCGCCGCGGAGCCTCTTCGCTGAGGTCTCCGAGACGTTGGCGGTTGTGCGAAATGGGTCGCTGACTCGCGTCGGGTCCGTCGCCTCTGTGGTGGCAACCACGAGCAGCATCGCCATACAAGTTGTGTTGATACATCGATTGCATCCCTCACGTCAATAGATCGCTAAGATTTTTTTTCGTGAAGTGTCCAGTGAAATGCTTCGAGTGCGGGACCTTCACGATGTCTCTCGACCTCTCGAAGGACCACCAACACATCGCATGTGAGCGGTGCGAGAAAGTGTGGTGTGCGGTCTGCATCGCGCGCGTCGAGGTAAAGATTTCGCAAGCATGGTTGGACCAACGACAGAAGGCAGAGCTCAATTGATGGACCTCGCGTCCACCAAGTGATGCGAGTCGTCCTCGGTCACGGCGCGTCGGGCACCGCGACATCGATGAAGCCCTACGTCGTCGGCTTCAAGCGCCGCGGCATCGATGCAGTGGCTGTCGATTTGCCCAAGGGAGATGCCGAGCGCGCGGTTCCGGTCTTCATCAAGGCGGCGGGCCGCGGTCACGAAGTGATCGGAGGCGGGCAATCGTTCGGAGGGCGCGTCGCAAGCATGGCCACCATCGAGGCAGACTTCGGCGGGCTGGTCCTCTTCTCATATCCGCTGCACCGTCCAGGCCACACCGACCAGCTCCGCACCGCTCACCTTCACGAGATCCGTTGTCCTGTGCTCTTCATGAGCGGCGATCGCGATCCTTTTGCCCGTCTCGCGCTGCTGCGTGATGCGGTGAGGCTGGTTCCGCATGCCCGTCTCGAGGTCTTCAAGGGCCAGGGCCACGGGCTGATGAAGGTGCTCGACCAGGCGCTCGATGTCGCGGCGGAGTTTATCCACAGCCTTGCGTAGGCGGGCCGCTCCCCACCCGACGGGGCTCGCTGTGCGAGCGGCGTCGACCTACCCATAGGTGGGGAGGTGACGAGCCAGCACATGGTTCAGGCCAACGGCCTTCGTTTCCGAACTTTGGTCGACGGGCCGGCGGCGGGACCGCTCTTCATCCTCCTGCACGGCTTTCCCGAAGGCGCCGAGTCGTGGTCGCGCCAACTGAAAGCGGTAGCCGACGCCGGAGGCCTTGCAGTGGCGCCGGACCTTCGCGGATACGGTATGACCGACGCGCCCGACGGCGTGGAGAGCTACGCAATGGACCACCTCGTGGAGGACGTCCGCGGCCTCATCAAAGCGTTTGGACGCGAGAGCGCGCACGTCGCCGGCCATGACTGGGGCGCGGCCGTGGCCTGGTTCTTCGCGGAGCGCTGCCCGACCATGACGATGACGCTTACCGCGCTCTCGGTCGGTCATCCTGCCGCGCTCGCCGCGGCCAGCCGCGACGATCCCGACCAGCAGCAGCGATC
>DASXTG010000098.1:0-1660 GCA_036505515.1 Candidatus Dormiibacterota bacterium
TCAGGTGAAGCGGTTCAAGGATCGCCACACCATCCCGCTCATCCTCAAGGGGATCGCGACGGCGGAGGATGCCGACCTCGCCTGCGAGCACGGCGTCGACATGATCTATGTTTCCAATCACGGCGGCCGGCAGCTCGACCACGGCCGCGGCACAATTGAGATCCTCTCCGAGATCGTGGCGGCGGTGGGCGGGCGCGCAGCGGTAATGGTCGACGGCAGCTGCCTGCGCGGGACCGACGTGGTGAAGGCGATGGCGCTCGGCGCTCAGGCGGTAGGGATCGGCCGCCTCGCCTGCATGGGTCTGGCCGCGGCCGGCCAGGCTGGTCTCGTGAGGACGCTCGAGCTGCTCGAGGACGAGATCCGGATCTGCCTGGGGTTGCTCGGCGTGAACAACTACTCGATGCTCAACGCCTCCTACCTGCACGCGGCGCAGCCGGTGGGGCCTGCCCACGTGATGAGCGCCTTCCCGCTCCTCGAGGAAGGCTATTAGCTGAGCGCCATGCTGTAGCGAGCGCGCACCGCCAGGATCGACTGCGGCGCCCTGCTGATGACCAACGATCAAGTATATGCTGCTGGCCTCTTGAACAAGGCTCTCGATCCGGCGACGCAGCCGGAGGCGATCCGGGATTTTCTTCGTGCCGAAGAAGTGCTTGTTCGGGGACTCGTCCCGCGGCGAGGGCGGGTCGTTGACTTTGGCTGTGGCATGGGCCGACACCTCATCGGTTTGCTCGACGTCGTCGCCTTGGGCGTCGGGATCGACTACGAGTGGACGTATATCGCCGAGGCCAACCGACTTAAGCCTGCTGGGCCGTTGCATTTCCTAGTTGCTGACGCCACGCGTGTGCCCTTGCGCTCCCAGTTTGACGCGGCGCTCTGCCTGACGAACACCTGGGGTACGATGAGCGACAAGCTCGCGGTCCTAGGCGAAATGAGACGGCTGGCCCCCGAGACCGGGACCCGCCTGATCACGGTCTATGCTTCGACCTCTGTCGCACCGCGCCGGCAGTGGTACGCGAACCTCGGCCACGAGGTGGTCGAGATTACAGACGAACACATCCGCACCAGCGGCGCCTTCGTCTCCGAGCACTTCACGGAGGAACGGCTTCGGAGCCTGATAGGCGACTGCGTGATCAGTGCCATCGGAGACGTCGCGTACCTGGCTCAAGCCTAGAATCGGCGATTGGCTACACGCTAGATTCGCCGTCGGGGTCCGCTCGAGTGATCGGTGTCCCGTTTCTTGTCGCGATCTTCGACAGCCAAGGTCGGGACTATGTCGGTCCTCTAACGCTTCCGGCGGCGATCGCCAAAGCTGTCGTTTGGCTTGTCCTTCCGTGGACGGTTCTTGCTGCGTATGCGTGGAACTACCAGAGGTCGAGGCGTGGTGCCTAAACGTAGCGTTAGGGCTGCTGGAGATTTCGATGACGCCCGGACTCCCGCGGTGAGGGCGTAAGGCTAGCTCCGTGCGCGTGAGCCGCGAGGTTATTAGAGGTAGACGGCCTTGAGCTGGGGCGCCGGGTAACGCTCGCCTGCCGCGGCGCCGGCGGGAACCGCCTCCGAAATCCGCTTCACGTCCTCGGCGCTGAGCCGTACCTCCACCGCGCCGGCGTTCTCCTCGAGGCGCTCCTTCCGCTTGGTCCCGGGAATGGGCACGATGTCGGGC
>DASXTG010000099.1:0-3524 GCA_036505515.1 Candidatus Dormiibacterota bacterium
CTCTACGCCCGCTACCGCGAAGCAAGCGTCGTGGCCATCTCGCGCTACCAGGAGGGGTTTTTCAAGGGCAGCTCGAACGTCGCCGTGATCCCCCACGGCGTCGACATCGATGCCTTTCCGTTTCGTGCGGCAAAAGGGGACTATCTCCTGTTCCTCGGCCGCATCCTCCGAGGCAAGGGAGTGGTGGAGGCCGTGAGCCTTGCTCGTCTGACGGGCATGCGCCTCGTGATCGCTGGTCCCAAGAACGACTACGACGACGACTACTTTCGATCCGAAGTCGCTCCGCTCGTGGATGGCCGAGCCGTCGTTTACCAGGGTCCGGTGAGCCCGGGCGAGCGAAACCTGCTGCTCGGCGGGGCGGGGGCGCTCGTCTATCCCATCGTGGCGCCCGAACCCTTCGGTCTCGTCTTGATCGAGGCCATGGCCTGCGGGACGCCGGTGGCGGCGATCCGTCGGGGCGCTGTCCCCGAGATCGTGGAGAACGGGGTCACCGGCTACTGCGTGGACGACCTGAGCTCCCTGGCCGCACTCATGCCGGCCGTGCTGGCCCTCGATCGCACTCGCGTCCGTGAAGCCGCGGCTCGACGTTTCGATCACCGACAGATGGTCGACCGCTATCTCAGGGTCTATGAGCGGCTGTCACAGGCCCGAGAGAGGCGCTCGGCATGAGCGCGGGCTGCGTCCTCGCCGCGTTCGCTCACCCAGACGACGAGTCGCTGCTGGCGGCGGGGACGTTGGCCGGCTGCGCCGCTGCCGGCGCGAGCGTCGTCCTCGTGAGCGCGACCCGCGGTGAGCTCGGGGCGAGCGGCTCGCGCGAGGAGGCGACGCCGGAAGCGCACGGCGCCCTGCGCGAGCGCGAGCTGCGCGCCGCGGGAGCGGCGCTGGGCGCGGTCGCCGTCGAGTGCCTGGGCCTTCCCGATGGTGAGCTGGCGTGGGTCGACCGCTCCGCCGTCGAGGCGCAGCTGGTGGCGAGCCTACGGCGCTGGTCGCCGCAAGTGGTCCTGACCTTCGGGCCGGAAGGGCTCTACTGGCACCCCGATCACATTGCCGTCCACGAGCGCGTGTGCGCCGCACTCGATATCGTGGCCGGGGAAGGGCTCTTGCCCCGGCTCGACTACGCCACGTGGCCGCAGGCGTGGATGAGCGCGCTGGTGGCGGCCGTCGGATCTCGCGGGCTGCCCACGGACTGCTTCGGACTGTCGCCCGAAGCCTTCGGCGTGCCGGAAGCCTCGATCACGACCGTCCGTGACGTCCGCCCGTTTCTCGCGACCAAGCTCCGCGCGCTGCACAGCCACCGCAGTCAGCTCCGGGCGTGTCGCCTGCTGGCGCAGATCCCTGAGGACATCGCGGAGGAGTTTCTTGGCCGCGAGTTCTTCGTTGCCGCCCGCCCGGGACGGTCAGAGTGCAAATTCCTGGAGCGGGCCTCGCCGGCCCTCGGCGCCGCTTGAAGAGACGACGGTTGATCGTCCTCGGAATGGTGGGCCGAACACCCTTCGCGGGTGTTGCCTGGCAGGCGTTGCACTACCTGGAGGCGTTCCGCCGACTGGGCTGCGACGTCTACTATGTGGAGGACACGGGCGACTGGCCGTACGACCGCGACAACGACACGGTCACCGACGATTGCACCTACACGACCAACTTCCTCGCGCGGCTCATGAAATGGTGCGGCTTCGAGGACCGCTGGGCGTACCGCGGACCGGAGCGCCGCGTCTACGGCCTCTCGGAGTCGCGCCTGGCGCGCATCTTCGAAAACGCGGACGGCCTCGTCAACCTCTGCGGCGCTACCATGCCCCGCGACGAGCATCTCCGCGTTCCGGTGCGCATCTACCTGGAGACCGACCCGGTGCTGCCGCAGATCGAGGTGGCTCAGGGCCGGCAGCTTACGATCGATTTCCTGCGTGCCCACACCCACCACTTCACGTTCGGCGAAAACCTCGGTGCGTCAGACTGCCAGGTTCCTCTTGGGCCCTTCCGTTACCTTCCGACGCGCCAACCCGTCGTCCTCGACTGGTGGAGTCCCGTTTGCGCCAAGGGTAGCGGCGCGCCGGGAATTGCTGGTCGCTTCACCACCATTGCCAGCTGGCGGCAGTCCGGCAAGGACATCGCGTGGAACGGCGAAACCTACACGTGGAGCAAGCACCTCGAGTTCCTGAAGCTGATCGACTTGCCGAGACAGACGCCCGATGCGATGGAGCTGGCGCTGGCAGCTGTGGATCGTGAGGTGATTGAGCTGCTCACCTCGAAGGCCTGGAAGGTCGTCGACGCGCTTGCCTTGTCGAAAGACATCCTGCCGTACCGACGGTACATCCGCGCCTCACGCGGCGAGTTCACGGTGGCCAAGGATCAGAACATCCGCCTGCGCAGCGGCTGGTTCAGCGACCGCAGCGCCTGTTATTTGGCGGCGGGGTGTCCCGTGATCACGCAGGAGACGGGGTTCAGCAAGGTGCTGCCTACGGGCCAGGGGCTGTTCCCCTTCCTGCGGCTCGACGACGTCCTTTCCGCCATGGACAAGATCCGGAGCGATTACGTGCGGCAGAGCCGCGCGGCGCTGGAGATCGCATCGGAGTATTTCGCAGCCGAAAAAGTGGCGGGCACCCTCTTGGCGCAAGCGGGCCTTTGAATGGGTTCTTCGCGTATTTCGGGATGTCCGCATAGGACAGCGGTGGGCCCTTTGCAGTCAGTGGCACGCCATAGATAGCGCATAGGTAACACCGGGTGGGGGGAACCGTCAGAATCTTTCTGTTACTTGCGGCTACCGGCGTCCTCCTTGCGTGGGACGAAGGTCTTACGGTACTTTCCCACTGTGGGAGAAGAGGCCATGGCCACTGCCACGAGACCAGCTCTGGTTTCACCATGCCGAGATGCGGCGCCTAATCCGCAAGGCGGAGGCTGACCTTGCCGAAGGCCGAACCAAGGTGACACGAACCGTCGCTGAGGCGCAGACACTTCTCGACAGCTTCAAGGGCAGGCGCCGCAGGCCGCGCCGGTAACAGGGCTTGGCGCCCCCGCCGGCCGTTCGTTCCGCCGTCTGGAGCGACCAATGGTGGCACAGCTATGCGCGGTTGGCACCCGACCGCCAGGCTTCCTGTGATCGCGTCGCCCATGGCGCTGATCAACGGAACCGACACGCCAGGCCTCAACGTGAAGCCGATCCTTCCTGACAAGCACTACATCGAAGGTCGAATCAGCAGCGGTGATCGGTCGTGTTTCGCGTTGAGGGGACCGCGATCTACTTCATGGACGTCGTGAAGCACGACGACATCGGGCGCTATGGACGGCGACCGCGACAGACGCGCTAGCCAGGTCCGCCGGCTGCTAGTTCATTACTAATGAACAAGCAGCTGACGGGGCTGTCCACGGTTGACGTGTGTCCACGCTGCGCGGACAGTCGATTTCAGTGGACAATGGCGGGCGGCGCTACTAACGTTCCCATGCGCGAGAAATGACTGACCAGCCGACGCCGGTGCTGGTCGACTCCCACAACCACATCGTCAAACCGCCTCGCATCGCAAGCATTGGCGGTC
>DASXTG010000100.1:0-13717 GCA_036505515.1 Candidatus Dormiibacterota bacterium
GGCTGTGCGCGGCCCGATGGTCGCCCTTTTCGAGTCGCTGGAGAAGGACTACGGGCCGGGTAAGGTCTTTCGCGCCAACCGCGACATTCGCTTTTCGAAAGACAAGTCGCCCTACAAGACAAACATCGCCGGCCACACCGGGTTCGAAGGCACCGGCGGCTACATCTCGTTCGACGCGAGAGGGTTGACGGTGGCCGCAGGGCGATACGAGCTCACGCCCGCGCAGCTCGCCAAGTATCGAAAGAAGGTCGCCGCCGAAGCCACCGGCGCGCCGCTGGCGGCGATCGTCGACCGGCTCGAAAAAGCGGACTACAAGCTCGGCGGAGAGGCCCTCAAGCGTGCGCCGTCAGGCTTTCCGCAGGACCATCCGCGAGCGCGGCTGCTGCGCCACAAGAACCTTTACGTCTACAAGAACTTCGGCCTTCAGCCCTGGCTCGGCAGCGCTGCCGCGCGCAAGCACGTGGTCAGGGTATTGACGGATGCCGAGCCACTGAGCGACTGGCTCCAGCGCAACGTCGGCTGACGCCGGCGATGACCCGGCCCTGGTGGCGCGGCGCGGTCTTCTACGAGGTCTACGTCCGCAGCTTTGCGGACTCCAACGACGACGGCATCGGCGACCTTCCCGGCATCACCTCTCGGCTCGACCACCTGAAGTGGCTCGGCATCGACGCGCTCTGGCTGACGCCGTTCTATCCATCGCCGCAGAAGGACCACGGGTACGACGTCGCCGATTACTACGACGTCGACCCCGGGTACGGCACACTCGCCGATTTCGACGCGCTGGTCGCCCGCGCCCACGCGCTCGGGCTGAAAGTCATCGTCGACCTTGTCCCCAACCACACCTCTGACCAGCACCCTTGGTTCCAGGCCGCGCTGAGCGCGCCGAAGGATCCGCACCGAGCCTTCTACCATTTCGCCGCCGGCAAGTCAGACGGCTCACCGCCGAACAACTGGCATTCGGCGTTTGGCGGATCCGCCTGGACTCGCGACGAGAGCAGCGGGAAGTGGTATCTCCATCTCTTCGCTCCGGAACAGCCTGACCTGAACTGGTGGAACCCCGAAGTCCGCGCAGAGTTCGACCGCATCCTCAAGTTCTGGCTCGATCGAGGCGCGGACGGCTACCGGATCGACGTCGCGTCGGCGCTTTTCAAGCGCAAGGACCTGGCGGATCGGCCGATGGTGCACGACCCCGGGAGCGGGCGGCTGGAGCCCGATCCCAACTTCGTGATCGTCGATCAGCCGCAGGTCCACGGGGTCTACCGGAAGTGGCATCGGATCGTGAGCAGCTACCAGCCCGATCGCGTCCTGGTAGGGGAGATATTCGAGCCGATGCGGCAGTCCAGGTACATCCTGCCTGACCAGCTCAATATGGCCTTCGCGCTGATCCGAGCGCGCTGGGACGCCAATCTCTGGCGGCGCTCGATCGACACCGATCGTCAAGCGCTGCTGGGTCCGGTTGCGGCCCCAAGCTGGACGCTTTCCAACCACGACGTGACCCGGCACGCAACGCGCCTGGGAGGCGGCTTCGTCGGTCAGGCGCGCTCGCGGGCTGCGCTCCTGCTCGTGCTCGGCCTGCCTGGCCAGGTCTTCCTCTATCAGGGCGAGGAGCTTGGGCTCGAAGAGGCATACGTGCCGCCGGAAGTGCGCCAAGACCCCTGGTACATCCACACGCAGGGACAGACCGATGGCAGAGACGGCTGCCGGGTGCCGCTGCCGTGGAGCAAGACGCAGGCCAACGCGGGCTTCTCGTCGGCCTCGCCCTGGCTGCCGATGCCGCCGGGTTGGAGCTCGTTCGCGGTGGATGGCCAGGCGTCTTCCGGCGATTCGATGCTCTCCTTCTATCGGCGCGCCCTCGCCGTGCGCCGCCGGCTGGCGCCGTGGCTGCCGCCGACAGAGATGGAGTGGCGGGCCGCGCCGGATGGGGTCATGGTCTTCACACGCGGCCGCCTCACGGTCGCGTGCAACTTCCTGAGCCGGCCCGTTCAGCTCGCAGCGAACGGCCGCCTGCTATTGGTCACCCAACCGCTTGCCGGCTTGCGAGCGGGCCGGCTGACGCTGCCGCCGAACTCGGCGGCATGGCTGGACGCCCCCTGGGCGCAGGGGTGAGGACGTAGCCAGGCTATTGACCGTGGGTTAGATCCGGGGCCGCGCGCTTAACCAAGCGCTAACCAAGCCCCAGAGTCCCAGACGGTAAAGTTGGTCCGTGGCGGTTGGGGCACACGCTGATTCCGAGCCGGTAGGCCAGATCCTGGTCCCCGACCTACCCCGGTACTTGAACCGGGAGCTGTCTCGGCTCGACTTTGACGAGCGCGTCCTGGCCATGGCCGAGGATCCACGGCTGCCGCTGCTGGAGCGGGTGCGTTTTCTGGCCATCTTCAGCTCAAACCTCGACGACTTCTTCCAGGTTCGTGTGGCAGGCCTCAAGGAGCAGGTCCTCGCCGCGGTGGCGGTGGCCTCACCGGACGGCATGTCGCCGCTCGAGCAGTTGAGGGCCATACGCGGTCGCGTCGAGAGCCTGGTCGAGCGGCAGGTCGGCCTGTACAACGCCGAGATCGTTCCCGCGCTCGCTGGGGCAGGCATCGAGATCGTGCGCGCGGACGAGGTCGGCAAGCGAGAGCTGACGCAGCTGCACGCCGTCTTCCGGCAGCAGATCTTTCCCGTCTTGACGCCGCTCGCAGTGGACCCGGGTCACCCGTTCCCCTACATCTCACACCTGTCGCTGAACCTCGCGGTCATGGTTCGCGACCCTCAACGCCGTCAGCAGCGATTCGCGCGGGTCAAGGTGCCGCCGGTGCTGCCTCGCTTCATCGCTCTGGGCGAGGGCACAAGGTACATGCCGCTGGAGGACGTGATCGCGCTCCACATGCAGGCGCTGTTCCCGGGCATGGACGTCATCTCCCATCATCCGTTCCGCGTCACCCGCGACGGAGACCTCGACGATGTCGACAGCGACGCCGAGGACCTCCTTGCCGCCATCCAGACCGAGCTGCGGCGCCGCCGCCGCAATGCGCGCGTCGTGCGTCTCGAGGTGGATCCGGGAATGTCGCCTGAGGTGCTCGAGCTGCTCACGCGCGAGCTCGAGCTGCAGCCGGCCGACGTCTACACCTCCGAGGGCCTGCTCGACCTCGGCAGCCTGAGCTCGTTGTGGCAGCTCGACCGGCCCGACCTGAAAGAGGAGCCATGGACCCCCACCACACAGCCTCGCCTGCGCGGCATGGGCGCTGAGGTACCGGACCTTTTTGCCGTGCTGCGTTCGGGCGACGTCCTGGCTCACCACCCGTACGACTCGTTTGCCACCTCGGTCGAGGCGTTCATCGACCACGCGGCCAGCGATCCCAACGTGCTCGCGATCAAGCAGACGCTGTACCGCACGTCAGGCCCGGCAAGCCCGATCGTGCGCGCCCTGATCAGGGCGGCCGAGACGGGCAAGCAGGTGGCAGCGCTGGTCGAGCTCAAAGCGCGTGGCGACGAGCAAGCGAACATCGCCTGGGCCAGGGCGCTTGAAGAGGCCAACGTGCACGTGGTTTATGGATTGGTCGGCCTGAAGACGCACGCGAAGGTCACGCTGGTCGTCCGTCGCGAAGGCAAGAGCATCCACCATTACCTGCACGTCGGGACCGGGAACTACAACCCCAGCACCGCGCATGGCTACGAGGATGTGAGCCTGCTCTCGGCAGACCCCGACCTCGGCGCCGACGTCACCGAGCTCTTCAACCTGCTCACGGGGTACAGCCGTCAGCACCGCTATCGCAAGCTGCTCGTCGCACCGACGAGCCTGCGATCCGGGATCCAGCAGCTCATCGACCGCGAGGGCAGGCCCGGCGGTCGCATCGTGATCAAGGTCAACAATCTGATCGACCCGGACATCATCGACGCTCTGTACTCGGCCTCTCAGGCCGGCGCCGAGATCGACCTGATCGTTCGCAGCATGTGCTCGCTGCGGCCCGGCGTTCCCGGCTTGTCCGAGCGCATCAGGGTGCGCTCGATAGTGGGCCGATTCCTCGAGCACTCGCGGATCTTCCGCTTCGGGGCCGGGAATCAGCCCGACTACTACCTCGGCTCGTCGGACCTGATGCAGCGCAACCTTGACCGCAGGGTGGAGGCGGTGGTCCCGGTCACCGATCCGAAACTTTGTGGCCGGATGTCGGAGATTCTCGAGACCGCGCTCGCCGATGACGTGCTGGCCTGGGAGCTCAACGCCGACGGCTCATGGCACCGCGTGCCAACGGTTCGCGGTCTCAACTCGCACAAACGCTTCCAGGAGCTTGCGCTGGAGCGTGCACGCGGCAATGGAGTGGTCAGCCTCATCAAGCATGCTTAAGCCCCACGAATTCGGAGCCTCCGGCTCGAATTCGCGGGGACCCCAAATAGAGCGAGAGGTGAAGCTCGGGGCGGGACCCGCGTTTCACCTTCCGGATCTCAACGGAGTCGTCGAAGGCGTGACCGTCACGCCACCCGAGGCCGCTCGGTTGGAGACCGTCTATTACGACACGGCTGATCTCCGACTGGCTCGGTGGGGGGTGTCGCTCCGCCACCGAGCGGGCGAAGGCTGGACGCTGAAGCTTCCCACCCCAAAGGTCGAGAGCGTGGCGGAAGGGGGAGAAAATCAAACTCGGCCCAACCCGCTCCTGGAAAGAAACGAGATCACCTTCCCGGGGGCACCCAAGAGGCCTCCCGCGGCCGCGGTCGCGCTGGTACGCGCATACGTTCGAACGGCGCAGTTGGTGCCGGTGGCCCGGCTCTCGACCATCCGCAAGCGAGTCCGGCTGGTCGATTCGGCCGGGGCTCGACTCGCCGAGGTCGTGGACGACGAGGTCTCGGTGCGTGACGGGCGCCGGGTTGCGGCGCGCTTTCGGGAGATCGAAGTCGAGGTCGCTGGAAATGGCGCGGGGGATGGCCTGGTCATGGTCCTGCTGGACCGGCTGCGTGGTGCGGGCGCCGGTGCTCCAGACCCGACCCCCAAGCACATCCGGGCGCTTGGGCCGCGGGCGATGGAGCCGCCGGAGGTCGCTGCGCTGCCGGTCACGCCCGAGTCGCCCGCGCGCGAGGTCATCCGCAGTGTGCTGGCCGAATCGGTGGCGGCAATCCTCCATCACGACCCGCTCGTGCGTACGAGCACCGATCCCGAGGCTGTGCATCAAGCGCGCGTGGCGACACGCAAGCTGCGCTCACACCTCCGCACTTTCGGACCACTGCTCGACGTCGAGTGGACCGAACCGCTGCGTTCAGAGCTGGGCTGGCTGGCGATGACCCTGGGCTCGGTGCGCGATCGTGAGGTACTTCTCGAGCGCTTGCGCGAGCGGGCGAAGGCGCTGCCCGCGAGCGATTCACGTTCGGCGGCATCGCTGCTGCACATCCTGGAGCTGGAGATCGAGGCGCTTCGGAAAAAGCTCCATGCCGACCTCGACTCCTCGCGCTACGTCGACCTGCTCGAAAAGCTGGTGGCGGCCGCGCACGCTCCCATGGCCCTCCCCGATGCGGACCAGCCGGCTGCTAACGTGCTGCCGCAGCTGGCGGTCGGGCCGTGGCGCCGGCTGCGTTCAGCCGTGCGGCAGCTCCCCGACCACCCAAGCGATCCGGAGCTCCACCGGATCCGCATCCTCGCCAAAAGGGCGCGCTATGCGGCCGAGGCGGTGGCGCCAGTCGTCGGCCCCGTCGCGACGGCATTCGCGCGCGCGGCGGCCAAGCTCCAGACCGTCCTCGGCGAGCATCAGGACAGCGTGACGGCGCAAGCGTGGCTGCGCAGCGCCCGCGTGACCGGGCGGCGGGCGTTCGTGGCCGGTGAGCTGATCGCGATGGAGCACGTCGCGGCGCAGGAGGCGCGAGCCAGGTGGCCGAAGGTTTGGAAAGCACTCAACAGCAAGCGGCTCCGCAAATGGATGCCATGAAAGGATGAGAGACAACCTGCCGGTTTTCTCTCACGCGCTCCCACAACTGTCGTCGCGGGGACCCCACCTGACCACGACTATCGCAGCGCTGCTCTTTTTCCTGCGTAGATGACCGTCCTCTATTTCGTGCGCCACGCCAAAGCCGGCAGTCGCAGCCACTGGCAGGGCGACGACCGGCGCCGGCCCTTGACCAAGAAGGGAGTCAAGCAGGCCGAAGGGCTCATCGACGTCTTCAAGCCCTTCAAGATCTCCGCGGTCTACTCCAGCCCCTACCTGCGCTGCGTGCAGACGTTGGAGCCGCTGGCGCGCGACCGAGAGCTGGAGATCCAGGAGACGTCGGCGCTCGCCGAAGGCCGAGGTCTGAAGCGCGCCCTGGAGCTCGCGAATGGAAGCGACCTTGACGACGTCGTCCTGAGCACGCACGGAGACATCGTGTGGGAGCTGGTGGAAGAGCTCGTGCGCCGCCGCGTGATCAAGCCAGGTGAGGGCGGCTACGAGAAAGGCTCGACCTGGATGGTCACCGTCGAGGACGGCGAGCCGGTGCGCGCGCGCTTTATCCCCGCCCCTTGACCAGCCTGTCGAAACGGATTCGTTCTGAGCTTGCGGCCATCGCCCTCGCAGCTGATCGGCGCTACAGACAATGGCTCACCCCGGACGTCATGCCGAACCTCGAGGAGATGATCACCACGGGCGCCTGGTGGGACTTCGTCGACCAGCTGGCCATGCTCGTCAGCCGGCTGCTTAGGTCTCATCCCAAGCAGGTGCGCCCGATCATGCGTGCGTGGAGCACGGACGGCAACCTGTGGAAGCGCCGTGTTTCGATCATCTGCCAGCTCAAGTTCAAGGAGGACACCGACCTCGACCTGCTCTACGCCAACATCGACCCGAACCTCGCCGACCGCGACTTCTTCATCCGCAAGGCGATCGGCTGGGCGCTTCGCCAGCATGCGTGGACCGACCCCAAGGAGGTCGCGCGCTACGTTCGGGCGAACGATTCCCGGCTGAGCGGTTTGAGCCGTCGCGAGGCTCTCAAAAACATCGGAACCGTCTAAGTTACTGTTCCATCAGTGCCCCGCCACCGAAGATCCTTGTATCTGCGCGGCCTGGGCAGCCGGGCGCCTTCGGCGCTGAAGCCGGTGTCAGGGGACCCGACGCCGCGTCGTCACGCATCTAACGATGCGCTCCTAGTTGCGCCACCCCTTCCTTGGCTCCGGCCGCCGATGCCGCGTATCTACTACGGATCTCGGCGTCGGGTCACTGTATCGTGACCGTCACGCTGCGTGGCGCCGGCCTGGCCGAGGATCAGGTCGTCGCCGTAGCGCGTCACGGCGAGAAGGTCGCTCTCAGCGCCGCGGCGCGGACGAAGATGGAGCGCAGCCGGGCGCGGGTCCAGCGAGCGGCCGCATCACGCGAGCCGGTTTATGGGGTCTCGACCGGCTTCGGAGCGCTGGCCGGAACGCGCATCGCGCCCCTCCGGCAGCCCGAGCTGCAGCTCGCGCTCATCCGGTCCCACGCCGCCGGCGTCGGGCCGCCGGTCGAGGACGAGGTGGTGCGGGCGACGATGTTCCTGCGCGCGCGCACCTTGTCGATGGGCCTTTCGGGTGTGCGACCGGCCATCGCCGAGGCCCTGGTCGCGATGCTGAACGCGCAGCTCACGCCGGTCGTGCCGCGCCACGGCTCCGTCGGGTGCAGCGGAGACCTCGCCCCGTTGGCCCATATCGCGCTGGCGCTGGTCGGCGAAGGCGACGTCGCCGGCCCGGATGGCTCGACCCAGGCGGCGGTCAAAGCGCTGCGCGCCGCCGGGCTCAAGCCGGTGAAGCTGGAGACTAAAGAGGGACTGGCCCTGATCAACGGCACTGACGGCATGCTCGGCATGCTCGTGCTCGCCTGCACCGACGCCGATCGCTGCTTTCGGGCCGCCGATATCACCGCCGCGATGTCGGCCGAGGCGCTGCTCGGCACCGACCGCACTTTTCAGGCGCAGCTCCACGAGATCCGCCCTCACCCGGGTCAGGTCGCGAGCGCCGCGAACCTCACGAAACTCCTACGGGGATCGGGCATCGTCGCCTCGCACCGGCACTCCGCGCATGCAGTGCAGGACTCCTACTCGGTGCGCTGCAGCCCCCAGGTCGCCGGCGCCGCGCGTGACACGCTCGCATTTGCGCGCCGGACCGCCGCCGTCGAGCTCGCCTCGGTGGTCGACAACCCGGTCGTGCTCGAGAACGGCGAAGTGGAATCCACCGGCAACTTCCACGGCGAGCCGCTGGCGTTCGCCGCGGACTTCCTCGCCATCGCCGCCGCCGAGGTGGGGGCGATCTCGGAACGGAGGCTTGACCGGCTCCTCGATCCGCACCGTTCAGAGGGGCTCCCGCCGTTCCTGGCTGAGGAGCCCGGAGTTAACTCAGGGCTGATGGTGGCGCAGTACACGGCGGCAGCGCTGGTGGCCGAAAACCGGCGGCTGGCGGCGCCCGCAAGCGTGGACTCGATCCCCACGTCTGGCATGCAGGAGGATCACGTCTCGATGGGCTGGGGCGCTGCCTTGAAGCTGCGCACGGTGCTCGAGAACCTGGAGCACATTCTTGCTGTAGAGCTCCTGGCTGCGGCCCGGGCTCTCGATCTTCGGGCGCCGCTCAAGCCGGCGCCGGCGACGGCTGCCGTGCGCGATCTCGTTCGCAAGCACATCGCGGGCTCCGGGCCGGATCGGGTAGTCGCTCCCGAGCTGGCCGCAGCCCAGGCCCTGCTGCGCAGCGGCGCGGTGGCCGAGGCGGCGCAAGCCGTGATCGGTCCGCTGCTGTGAGCCGCACGATCCGGGCGCCGCGCGGTTCAAAGCTCTCCTGCCTTGGCTGGCCGCAAGAGGCGGCGATGAGGATGCTGATGAACAACCTCGACCCCGAGGTCGCCGAGCGCCCCGAGGATCTGGTGGTGTATGGAGGCACCGGCCGCGCTGCACGTTCCTGGGAAGCGTTTGACGCCATCGTGGCGTCGCTTCAGCAGCTCAGGGACGACCAGACATTGCTGGTCCAGTCTGGAAAGCCGGTCGGAATCTTCGACACCCACGAATGGGCGCCGAGGGTGCTCATCGCCAACTCGCTGCTTGTCCCAGAGTGGGCGACATGGGATGAGTTCCGCCGGCTCGAGGCGCTCGGGCTGACGATGTACGGCCAGATGACAGCGGGTTCCTGGATCTACATCGGCACCCAGGGGATCCTCCAGGGCACGTACGAAACCTTTGCCGCCGTCGCGCGCAAGCGATTCGGCGGATCGCTCGCGGGCACCATCACGGTCACCGCCGGCCTCGGCGGCATGGGAGGAGCGCAGCCGCTGGCCATCACCCTCAACGGCGGCGTCGGCATCTGCATCGAAGCGGACGCCGAGCGCATCCAGCGCAGGCTCGACCACGGTTACCTGGATGTCCGCGCCGACGACGTCGAGCACGCGCTGCTGCTGGCTCGCGAGGCCAAGAAGGAAAGGCGCCCGCTGTCGATCGGCCTGCACGGTAATGCCGCAGAGGTGCTTCCCGCACTGGCGGCTCGCCGCTTCGACGTCGACGTGGTCACCGACCAGACGCCGGCGCACGACCCGCTCAGCTACATCCCGGCCGGGCTCAGCCCCGATGATGCCCAGGAGCTTCGTCTCGACGACCCCGACGGCTACATCAGGCGCGCACGCGAGAGCATGGTGCGCCACGTCGAGGCCATGGTCGATTTCCTCGACCATGGTGCCGAGGTTTTCGACTACGGCAACAGCCTGCGCGCCGAGGCGCGCCTGGGAGGATTCGCGCGTGCCTTCGAGTTTCCCGGCTTCGTGCCGGCGTACATCCGGCCTCTCTTCTGCGAAGGCAAAGGGCCCTTCCGGTGGGTTGCGCTGTCCGGCGACTCAGCCGACATCGCCGCCACCGACCAGGCGATCGTCGACGAGTTCTCCGATGACCCTGCGCTTGTGCGCTGGATCAAGGCCGCGGGCGAGCACGTCAAGTTCCAGGGGCTGCCGGCACGGATCTGCTGGCTTGGCTACGGGGAGCGGGCGCGTGCTGGTCTGCGCTTCAACGAGCTGGTGCGAACCGGTGCGGTCAAGGCCCCGATCGTGATCGGGCGTGACCACCTCGATTCCGGATCGGTGGCGTCTCCCTATCGCGAGACGGAGGCGATGCGCGATGGCTCGGATGCGATCGCCGACTGGCCGATCCTCAACGCCTTGCTGAACACCTCCAGCGGTGCTTCATGGGTAAGCGTGCACCACGGTGGAGGGGTTGGCATCGGCCGGTCGATTCACGCCGGCATGGTCGTGGTGGCCGACGGCAGCGAAAAGGGGGCGCGCAAGCTCGAACGAGTCCTCACCAATGACCCTGGAACCGGGGTCATGCGGCATGCCGACGCCGGCTATGAGCGCGCGCTCGAGGTGGCGCGCGAACGCGGCGTCCGCATACCCATGAAGCCCTAAGTGAACGGATCCGGTGTCTGGCACGCCGAACAGGCCTGGCTCGGCCGGCGCGCAAGCGACGTTCTGATCGAAGTCGAGAACGGACGGATCAAGGCCGTGACCGAGGGGGCGCCGGCGCCAGCCGGGAGCCTGAAGCTCAAAGGTTGGACGATCCCCGGCCTGGCCAATGTCCACAGCCACGCGTTTCAGCACTCGCTGCGAGGGACCACGGAATCCAATGCGGGCGATTTCTGGGCGTGGCGGCGGCAGATGTATGACGCGGCCGCAACGTGGGATCCCGAGACCTACCGAGATTATTCGCGCCTCGTGTTTCGCGAAATGCTCGAGGCCGGGATAACGGCAGTCGGCGAGTTTCATTACCTCCACCGGTACGGGAACCAGCTCGGCCAGGCCCTCATCGAGGCCGCCGCTGCGGTTGGCATTCGCATCACGCTGCTCGACGCGTGCTATCTGCGAGGGGGAATGGACGGCAGGCCGCTTGAAGGCGTCCAGCAGACGTTCTCGGACGGCGACGCAGAGCGCTGGGTGCGCAGGGTCGACGACCTGAAAGATGCTGAAGGGGCTCGCATCGGCGCCGCGATCCACAGCGTCCGCGCGGTCGACCCCGCCTCGATGCGCACCGTGGCGGCGTGGGCCCGGCGGCGGAGCGCACCTCTTCACATCCACCTTGCGGAACAGCCTGCCGAGGTCGAAGAATGCAGGGCGGACCAAGGCTGCACGCCTGCCCAGCTGCTGGCGCGGGAGGGGATACTCGGCACGGATCTGACAGCGGTGCACGCCATCCACGTCGACGATCAGGACATCGCGCTGGTCGGGCAACACCAGGTTTCGATCTGCGGGTGCCCGACCACCGAGCGGGAGCTGGGCGATCGCGTAGGACCGTTGCGCCGGCTTGCAGAGGCGGGGTGCGGGCTTTGCGTGGGCAGCGACTCCAACGCGGTGATCGACATCCTCGAAGAAGCGCGAGGCGTGGAGCTCGACCAGCGCCGAGCCACCGGGCGGCGCGGCATTCACAAGCCCGAGGAGATTCTGCGGGCGGCCACAACGGATGGCATGCGCGCTCTCGGTTGGGAAGCGGGCGAGCTGAGGGCGGGACAGCTCGCCGACTTCGTCACGATCACGCCGCGGTACGCCGGCGAGAGGCCCATCGACGCGGGCTACCTGATCTTCAGCTGCTCCGGCCGTGATGTGACCAACGTCGTCGTCGGCGGCAAGACCGTGATCACCAAGTGAGACGACTCCACAACATCGGCCGCCTCTTCACCGGCACGTCGGCCGGCGTGATCGAGAAAGCCGCCGTCATTTGCAATGACGACCGCATCGAGTGGTGCGGGCCGCAGGGCGAAGAGCCGCGCGACCTTCTGGGTTATGTCGCTCATGAAGATGATTGCGAGGGCGGGCTCGTGACTCCTGGGCTCATCGATTCGCACACGCATCCCGTCTATGCCGGGAATCGCATGGCCGAGGTCGCGATGAGAGCAGCGGGCGCTTCCTATCAGGACGTGGCCAAGGCGGGCGGAGGGATTGCTGCCACCGTCAGGGCCACCCGCGCGGCTAGCGTGGCCAACCTGGAGGAGGCCACCGCACGACGATTGCGGAGCTGGCTCGCGAGCGGCACGACCACGGTGGAGGCCAAGACCGGTTATCACCTCGAACGCGATGGCGAGCTTGCCGCCACGCGCATCCTCAAACGCCTGGGCGATCGCGACGATTTGCCTCGGGTTGAGGTGACGTTCCTTGCCGCGCATGCCAAACCGCCGGACCGCGGCTCGACGCTGGACAGATACGCGAGAGAGGTGGCGACCTGGTGTGGCGACGCACACGAAGCCGGGGCGCGATTCTGCGATGTGTTTTGCGACGAGGGCTACTTTTCTGTCGCCCAGTCGCGCCGCATCTTGAAGGCGGCCATCGCTGCGAAGTTGATTCCACGGCTCCACGCCGATGAGCTGGCACGCACCGGCGGTTCGCGCCTGGCAGCGGAGCTCCACGCCGTATCTGCGGACCACCTGCTGTGCGCCGACCGACATGATGCGGTCGCGCTTGCGCGCGCCGGAGTGGTCGCCACGCTCGCACCCATCACCGCGCTCTCTATGGGAAGAATGCCGCCGGTGAAGGAGCTGGCGAAGGCCGGGGTTGTTATCGCTCTTGGCACCGACCACAACCCCGGAACCAGCGGGACGGTCAGCATGAGCCTGGTCGTGGCCATGGCGGTGGCCGCCTTGAAGATGTCCGTGGAGCGGGCGCTGATCGCGGCCACCGTGGGCGGCGCCCTATCGATCTCGCGCTCAGATCGAGGGTCGATCGCGCATTCGAAGCTCGCCGACCTGGTGCTCTGGGAGGCCGATCACGAAGGCGCTTTCGCGTGGGCTTACGGTCTAAAACCGCGGCGCGTGTGGCGCGGCGGAACGCAAGTTTTGGCTTGATGCCGTTGCAAGTCGCGTGCACATAGCGTACAAGTAGGGGCTACATGACCGCAGCTCAAACAAGTTCGAACTCTATCGCGGTCGAAATGGAGGATTGGGACTAGTGGACCAACTCGCTAAATGGAACCCATTGGCGTTGAAGCTGCTGATGTGGGTCATGGGAGTTCTGATCGTGATGGGATCAGGCCTCGGCTTCATCGGCGCCAGCTTCTTCCCGTTTGACAGCTGGGCCGGCGTATCGGCATCCGTGGCCGGGGTTGCGTTTGGAGCCGGAATCATGATCGCGGGCTTTGACCCCATCGCCAACGTGACCTGGGTTCGCGCCTTGATCCTGTACGCAATCCTGGAGGTCGTTTACCAGATCTTCAACCAGGTGACCATCGCGCGTTTCGACATCGTTGCCTTCATCATCGCCATCCTCGTCGGCGGCCTTCTGCTCGCCCTGTACCCCAACAAGCAAGAGCTTTGGATGTCAGGCAAGAGCGGCGGGATGATGGGAGGCATGGCCAGCCGGGCCAGGTAGCTCATCGATCTAGACCAGAGGGGGGCACATCGCCCCCCTTTTCTTTTGTTGGGGGGATGCACAGATGCAGGTGATCAAGGCCAGCGAGCGCTTGCGCGACAACACCCGGCCGCCGACCGGCCGGTTTCACGGACAAGCGATGCAGCAGCTGCTGCATGAATCAGACGACCAGACACGGACGAGCTTCGTCCGATTCGATGTCGGAGCACACACGCACTGGCACACGCATTCGGGTGGCCAGGTCCTTCACATCGTCGAGGGCCGAGCCCGGGTTCAGGCTTGGGACGAGGACGAGATGCACGAGCTGGTTGTCGGAGACACGGCGATCAGCCCACCGGGGGAGAAGCACCGCCACGGCGCCGCGGCGGACACCGCGATGACGCACCTCGCCGTCACGTGCGGCGAGGTGACCTGGCTGGAGGACGTCGAAGAGGCTTGATCAG
>DASXTG010000101.1:0-9849 GCA_036505515.1 Candidatus Dormiibacterota bacterium
CTGGTGGAAGTCGGGCGAGAACCACTCCACTATCAGCCGCTCCTGGGCCATGCTGGTCACCGTCTGGAAGGGATAGAGGTAGAGGTTGAAACCGTGCGGCGTGGCGAGGACCGCGACCGCGGAGGCGGCGGTGATGATCGCCAGTGAGCGCACGTGCGCCCGGTGCGCCAGGTTCGCTGGATTCCAGGCCCAGGCGACCAGCTCGGCGAGCAGGGCGATGCCCAGCCAGGCGAAGCCGATGACCCAGCCGCCGTGGAGGTTCGCCCACAGGGCCATCACGAGCGGGAAGAAGTTGAGCGCGCGGCTGCGGCCGCGTAGATACCCGTCCAGCCAGTAGAGCTCCAGGCAGGTGAGCGCGAAGGTGATCATCTGGGCGCGTGGGCCCCAGATGGGATCCCCGGCCACCGCGCCGATGAAGATGCCCACACCCGCGATGACAAAGGGCTGGCGGCGGACCTGGCGGTACATGAAAAGGAAGCCTGCCCAGGTGACGAGCCCGAAGGCGACGCTGATCCCGACCGCCCCGAGCCGCGAGTAGACCTGCCACATGAGCAGCTCGGTCAGGTACTCGTGGTCCGTCCAGACGTGGTCGGGGACCGTGAAGGTGAAGAGGTCTTTGCTCGGCAGCCGGCCGTTCTCCGCCATCCACCGCCCGACCCTTATGTGCCACCAGAAGTCGGGATCTTGAACAGCAGCGATGAACAGGACGAGGCTGAAGATCATGACGGCGCCGAGCAGCAGCGTTCGTGCGCTCAGCCGCTCGACGAGCCGGAAGTCCGCGATCAGGTGTAGGGCTCCGCGCCGGATCTCACGTCGCCGTCTCATCGGCTCCGGACGCCGATGCCTGTGTTAGGGGGCCCGGCCCGTCGCTTCCTCCCGCGCTTTGCGCGGGGACCCCAGTGGTGTGCGCTCCTCCTAGGTCCACCCCTGCCTTGGCCTCGGCGCCCGGACCGGCGCCCTTATCGGGCGCCTGCCGCGATACGTCGCCGCGATCCCAGCGCGGAGCGCGCGCCCTGAGCGGGTTGGGGAAGTACCTCGGCACCCGGCGCGCGTAGGGTGGATAGTCGTCGGGGAAAGCGCGCGCGAGCACCCCTTCCTCCCAGCGCATGCGGAGCAGCTCGCACACGACGAAGTAGGCAATGGCCAGCGCGGTCGGCCAGCCCCCGGTTGCGAGGTTGATCCCGATCGCGGTCACGATCTCGCCGAGGTAGACGGGATGGCGGCTGAGCGAGTACGGGCCGCCGGTGACCAGGCGGCGGGCCTCCGGGATGATCGAGAACGACCTCCGGAGGTAAGCCAGCCCCCACACCGAGTACGCCAACCCGATCGTGGCGAGGATGTCGGCGGGCAGGACGAGCGCGTCTCGCCGCTCGCCTCCGGGCAGGAAGCTGGCGGCGATCGCGGAGAAGGTGCCGGTGAAGGCGATGATCACAACACCCAGGCGCTGGTCGGTGCCGCGCTTGGGCAGGCGGACGCTGTAGAGGACGACGAGCATGGTGAAGTACGCCAGCGCCAGCGACTGCTGGATAAGGAAGAGGTAGTCGTTCGGCTGCCGCAGGGAATGCAGGCCGTCCCAGACAAACAGCAGCTGCCGAGCGAGAAAAAGGCTGAAGAAGAGGGCCGGGAGGACACGGCTGAAGGCGAGGTCTCGCCAGTACGCCCAGTCGCGCCTCCTCACCTCGCTCTCGACGCCCGCAGAGATCATTTCCGGCGCCAAAGTATGGCCGCCGGACCCCCCGGCAGGGCTGATTTCGCTAAGCGATTGATTTAGCCGGGCCCCCCGAGTAGGATCACCGCCGCGGCGTGGTCCAGGGGCCGCAAGAATCCCGGAGGCGGCGCGTCAGTCAGCTTTGACGGCCTGTAGTTCAGGAAAAAGGAGGTGAATCGCAGATGTTGAGCCTTTACTGGAAACTTCGCAGCCTTACGTCTCGTCAGGAAGGGCAGGGTATGGTTGAGTACGCCCTGATCCTCGTGCTCGTTTCAATCGTGGTCATCGTCATCCTTCTTACGATGGGCAACCAGATCAAGAACGTGTTCTCGAACGTCGTAGCCGCTCTCGGCTAACGAGAACCAAACGTAGTAGCACCTTCACCGAGAGAGCCCCGCGCAGGGGCTCTCTGTCTTCTCGGGACAAGGACTCGAAGTGAGGCGACGATCGCGTGCCCCCTCGCTACAATGGCGCCGACCCTTGAACAACGTTGATCCGGAGGTGACTTAGTTTTGGCCGTCGCACCTGCAGCACCAGCACGACCCCGACCGGGTGGTGGACGTTTTCTCATCTTCCTTGGGTTCCTCCTCGCCGTGCTTGCCGGCTTGGGCGTCTTTTTCTTTGGCAGCTTTTCCGGGGGAGGAGTGGTCGGTGGGGGTCCGAGCACGACCGTCGTCATCGCCAAGACGACGATTCCGTCGCGCCATCCGCTGACCGACGCCGACCTCGACACCACGAAGGTGTCGGGCACCTTCGTCAACGTGTACTCCAAGCCAAGCGATGCCCGCGGCCTGATCACCCAGGTGCAGATCACCAAGGGTGCCGTGATCACCTCCGACATGCTCGCCAAGGACCAGGGGCTCATCCCTCTCAGCGCCACCCCTGCCTACCTGCCGCTGGCCAGCGGCTACGTGGCCATCACGATTCCCACCGGTGAGCAGCAAGGCGTCGCCGGCCACATCACGCTCGGCGACTACATCACCGTCATCGCCTCTGGGAGCGCAACCCTCTTCGGTCAGCTCAAGGGCCAGCCGCCCGGCGCGGCCCAGGTGGTAAGCAAGACGGTGTTCACCAACGTCAGGATCATCGGCCTCGGGCCTGCCTCAGCGAACATCACACCCGCCAGCGGCGGCGGCAACGTCAGCACCGGCGGGGGCGCCACCACCGGCGTCACCTCCAGCCTAACGGTGGAGTTGACCCAGTGCGACGCCGAGTTCTTCACATGGTTCCTGAACAACATGACGGTCAAGTACACGCTCGAGTCGTTCCACGACTACTTGCAGCAGCCGCCCACCGCCCCCGACCCGACGTGTCCGACGGTTCTGGCCGCAGGTGGGGTGTCCGCAAAAGAGGTTGAGGCAAGGTATCACTTCACGTCCTTGTGACGACCCTCTGGTACCCTGGGGTGGCATCGGTGCAAGCCGACCGTTGTCGGCCCGTGGCCGGGCTGGGCGGTAGCTGAAACATGGGTCTTCTCGACAGGGTCAAGCAGAATCAGACGGGGGTTCCGGCTCCCGCGGGCCCCGCGACCAACGGGCCGGCGGCGACGATGGCCCCTTATTCCGCCGCGAGCGCGATTCCCGTAGCGCGGCCGATTGCCCCGCAGGAGACGGCGCCGCCTCAGCCGAGCCTATCCGCCCGCGCGGCCGCCGCCGGCGTCGGCGTGGGGGAGATGACGCCGGCCTTCACGGCGGCCAAGGTGCAGATCCATTCCAAGCTGATCGAGAAGTACGCCGACCAGATCGACTCCAGCAACAAGGCCGGCGTCCGCGAAAAGATCTTCGAGCTCGCCGAGGAGTACTTCCGGTCCACGGCGATGACGATGACCAAGAGCGACAAGGAACGACTCATCGAGTCGGTCCTGGACGACGTGCTGGGGCTCGGCCCCCTCGAGGCGCTGCTCAGCGACCCGAGCATCACCGAAATCATGGCCAACCACCCCAAGCAGATCTACGTGGAGAAGAGCGGCGAGCCGACGCTGTCCGCGGTCACCTTCGAGTCAGAGCGGCAGATGCGCCAGGTGATCGACCGCATCGTCAGCCTCGTCGGGCGCCGCGTCGACGAGTCGACGCCCATCTGTGACGCGCGCCTGAAGGACGGCTCGCGTGTCAACGTGGTGATTCCGCCCATCGCGCTCAAGGGCCCGTGCCTCACGATCCGAAAGTTCGCAAAGGAGAAGTGGGGACCGGCCGACATCGTCAACCGCTTCCGCTCGTCGAGCCCAGAGCTGATGACATTCCTGCGCTCGTGCGTGCGCGCCCGCATGAACATCCTTGTCTCAGGAGGCACCGGCTCCGGGAAGACGACCCTCCTGAACATCCTGTCGTCGTTCATCCCCGAGACGGAGCGGCTGATCACATGTGAGGACGCGGCCGAGCTGCAGCTGCAGCAGCCCCACTGGATCCAGCTCGAATCGCGGCCGCCCAACGTCGAGGGCAAGGGCGCCGTGCCCATCCGCGAGCTCGTCAAGAGCTGTCTGCGTATGCGCCCCGACCGCATCATCGTCGGTGAGTGCCGTGGCGGCGAGGCCCTGGACATGCTCCAGGCCATGAACACCGGCCACGATGGCTCGATGTCGACCCTTCACGCCAACAACCCGCACGAGTGCCTGGTCCGTCTGGAGACGCTGGTGCTGCAAGCCGGCCAGGACCTGCCTTCGCGAGCCATCAGGGAGACGATCGGATCGGCGATTCACCTGATCGTCCAGCAGTCCCGTCTGCGCGGCGGTGTACGGCGGATCGTCAGTGTCGCGGAGGTCATGGGCATGAAGGATGGGGACGTGCAGTTCCAGGAGCTGTTCACGTTCAGGCAGCTCGGTGTGAGCCCAGAGGGCAAGGCGGTCGGCTATCACACGGCGACCGGCCTGCTCCCGGTTCGAATGGAGCATCTTAGGTCAGAAGGCGAGGACATTCCACAATCGCTATTTGTGCCCACCCCGCAGCCACCGCCGGATAAGCTGTACTAGCCCACTAGGAGGTCACGATGCCGATCGGCGCGATATTCGCACTTTTCGCCTTTGCAGGCGTCTTCCTGCTCTTCATCGGTCTCAGCCAGCTGCGGCGTTCCGCTGGTGGCACCGAAGACTTCCAGGCGAGACTGGCGGCTTACGGCGTGACCACGGCAGGCGCGACCACGCTTCCGCCGCCGAGCGGCATGCGCGACACACTCAACCGCCTGTTTCAGCCGGCGGCCGACCGCATGGGTCGCGGCGACGTCAAGAAGGGCAAGCCGTCGGTTGCGGAGCAGCTGAACCGCGCGGACCTCAAGCTCCGAACGTCGGAGTACTTCATGATCCAGATCGGCTTCACCGCCCTCCTCGCCCTCATCGCGGCGGCTCGTTTCGGTTTTCCGGGCGGCATCATCCAGATCGTCGTCTTCGCCATTGCGGGTTACCTCATCCCCGGTTTCTACGTGAAGTACCGCATCAACCGGCGTCTTCGCGCGTTCAACGCGCAGCTGGGTGACACGCTGACCCTGCTGTCCAACGCCCTCAAGGCCGGTTATTCGTTCGCTCAGGCCATCGACACTGTGGCCAAGAACGCCGTCCCGCCGATCGCGGACGAGTTCTCACGCGCGGTTCGCGAGATGAACCTGGGCGGCTCGCCAGACGAGGCCCTGCAGAACATCACCAAGCGCATCGCCAGCGCCGACTTCGACCTGGTGGCGACCGCCTACTCGATCCACCGCACGGTGGGTGGCAACCTGGCCGAGATCCTCGACAACATCGCGTACACGATCCGCGAACGGGTGCGCATCAAGGGCGAGATCGCCACCCTGACCGCCCAGGCGCGCGCTTCGGGCACCCTGATCACCTTTCTCCCGATCGTGCTCGCGGTGTTCATGTACTTCGTGACCCCGACGTACTTCCGTCCGATGTTCGAGAACTTCATTGGGTGGGTACTGATCGCCATCGGCGCCTTCATGATCTTCATCGGCAACCTGATCATTCGTCGCGTCGTCGCGATAGAGGTGTGACCTGATGCTTCCGATACTCGCACTTGGCGTTGCGCTCGGAATCTTCATCATCTTTCTGGGTATAGCGCGGACGCCGCAGGTGAACACTGCGCAGATGGTCCAGCAGCGCCTCCAGGTCTATGGCGGGGAGAAGCCCCTGACCATGGAGGAGGTCGAGCTGCAGCGACCCTTCAGCGAGCGGTTCCTGCGCCCGTCGATCGAACGCCTCGGCAGCTTCCTTTCGCGCTCCACCCCGCAGAAGGCGCGGCAGGACCTGATGAACAAGCTCGACCTTGCCGGCAGGCCCGGGAACCTCACTCCTGAGGACTTCGGCGCGGTGAGGATCGTCGGCGCTGCGGTCCTGGCTGCGGTTGGCCTGCTGATTGGTCTTTTGCTCGCAAACCCTGTCTACCTCGTGATCTCGCTGGCGGTCGGCGCCATCCTCGGCTACTACGCACCGGTCCTGTGGCTGCAGCAAAAGGTCGATGCGCGCCGCTCCGAGATCCAGAAGGGGCTTCCCGACGCCATGGACCTGCTCGTGATCGCGGTCGACGCCGGGCTGGGCTTCGACGCCGCGCTGGCTCGAGTCACCGACAAGTACAAGAACGCGCTCTCTGAAGAGTTCGCAAAGGTCCTACGCGAGGTCAACCTGGGACGGCCGCGCCTCGAGGCCATGGACGAGATGGGTCGGAGCAGCGGAGTCGAAGACCTGCACAACTTCATCCAGGCGGTGATCCAGTCGGAGCAGTTCGGCACCGGCATCGGCAAGATCCTGCGCATCCAGGCGGACGAGATGCGGCGCAAGCGACGCCAGCGCGCGCAGGAGAAGGCTGCGCAAGCGACGCTGAAGATGCTGCTGCCGATGGTGGGCTGCATCTTCCCGACGCTGTGGATCGTGCTGCTCGGCCCGGCGGTGCTGATCCTGACCAACCGACCCAAGTAGGAGAGTCCTCGCCGACGTCTTCGCTGTTGCCGATCGTCCCGGCGTGGGAGCTTGTCCTGCGTGCGGTGCTGATCTACGCGGCCCTGCTCGTCGCGCTGCGCGTGTTCGGGAAACGCGAGGTCGGCCAGTTCACTCTGTACGACCTCGTCTTCATCCTGCTCGTGGCCAACGCGCTGCAGCCTGCCATCACCGGACCCGACACGTCCATCGTCGGTGGTCTGGTCCTGATCGCCGCCCTGGTCAGCACCAATTACGTCGTCGGCCGCCTCGATAGGCTGCCGCGCTTCCACCGCCTGTTCAGCCCTCACCCGGCGGTGATCATCAGGGACGGTGAGTTCCTGCCGGATGTGATGAGGCGCGAGGGAGTGGACAAGGACGAGGTCGAGATGGCGATGCGGGAGCACGGAATCACCGACCTGGGGGAGGTCCAGCTGGCGGTTCTGGAGGCGGACGGCACGATCTCGATCGTGCCCACGGGTGTCGCGATGCAGCGAACCAAGCGGCGCGTCCGCTACCACCACCGCGCGTAACGCGCGGGCCCTTCCCTAGCAATCAGCCCGATTCCGCACGTTTGGCGCCAAAAGTGCGCTTTGGGCTCAGAATTCCGCGTTTTTGGCGCCAGAAGAGCGAAATGGACGGGGGAGAGGGCCCGCGAAGCCCGCTCAGTTTTCGGCCAGGAACTCCAGGGCGGCATCCTTGAAGGGCCTGGCGGTGAGGACGCTCATATGGTCGCGGCCCGGGATGACGACCAACCGCGCGTCAGGGATCTGGCCGACCAGCTGCTGCGTGTTGCGAGCGATGTCGTCCCGCTCCCCGACCACGACCAGGATGGGTGTGCGAATTGCCCTCAGCCGCTCCGGATCGAGACCCGGCTGCTGACCGACGATGCACGCGGCGAGCGCTTCCAGGTCATTGCTGGGACGGGCCGCCGCGAAACGCTGAAACGTCGCCGCGACCTCGTTTTCCGGCGGGCTGCCGCGCAGGGCATGCGCGATCTTCTCCGCGTCCTCGAGCGCCCCTGACATGCCGACGCCGCCCAGCACCGCGCACCGAATGCGGTCCGGAAAATCAAGCAGCGCCCTGAGCCCGATCCGCGCGCCCATCGAATACCCGATGTAGCGAGTGGAGGGAATTTCGAGCTCGTCCAGGAGATTGCGAACGTCGGCCGCCATCGTCGCCAGGACGTAGGCGGCGGGATCATGAGGCTTGGAGCTCTGGCCATGGCCGCGGCAGTCGAGACCGATGACGCGATAACCAGCCCGCTCCAGGGCTTCCTGCCAGCGCGAGCCCACCCAGTTCAGCTCGTAGTCGGAGGCAAACCCGTGCACCAGGACGACCGGTTCCCGCGCCTCAGGTCCGTGAAGCGTGTAGTGGAGGCGGACGCCGTCGCTGTCGAAGTCCATCCCCGCAGTTACCCTAATCGATCGACATGGCGGGTCCTCGAGCGGTGCACGCGCGGACGGGCAAGGTCCTGGCGGAAGACCTGGAGGTTCCGCGCACGTTCATCGGCCGCGGCGTGGGCCTCATGTTCCGCAACCGCCTGGACGCTGGTCGCGGGATGTGGATCGTTCCGTGCAACGGGATCCACATGATGTTCATGAGGTTTGCCATCGACGCGGTGTTCCTCGACGGCAAGGACCGCGTCAAGAAGGTCTACCCCAGGCTTCCTGCGTGGTGGGGCGTCGTATGGCTGGAGTGGGGGGCGCACAGCGTGCTGGAGCTTCCTGCAGGCTCCACCGCCGACCTGGATCTCCAGCGAGGCGACCAGATCAACATCGGCTGAGTGTTAACGCGGGCTTGACATCGGCGGCTAGCCTCGGCACGTGCTCTCCGCACTGTTGGACCTGGTTCTGCCCGCGCGGTGTGGTGGCTGCGGGACGGTGGGTTTGTGGCTCTGTGACACATGTCGCCGGCGCATCCATCGCCTTCAAGAACCACTCTGTCGCCGGTGCGGTGCGGAGGTTGAGTCTGCGCGCTCCGATTGCGGCTGCCGGCGGCGGATGCCGTCGCTCGCCAGGCTGCGTTCGGCGGTCGCCTACGAGGGTCCGATCGAGCTGGCGATCCACCGCTTCAAGTACGGCGGGTGGCGGCGGCTGGCGCAGCCGCTGGCTCTTTTGCTGGCCGAGCGCCTGACGGTCGAGGGCCTGGCCGCGAGCTGCGCGGTGGCCGTGCCGCTTCACCCGCAGCGGTTGCGGGCGAGGGGCTTCAACCAGTCAGAGCTGCTGGCCCGCGAGCTGAGGTCGCGGCTCGCCCTGGGCGAGATCCATGGCCGCCTGGTCCGAGTCCGTGCGACTCCGCCTCAGGTGGGCCACGACCGGCTGTGGCGTCAGGAGAACGTGCGCGGGGCGTTTGCCTGGCAGGGCACCGACCTGGGCGGCCGGTCGGTGCTTCTGGTCGACGACGTCGCCACCACGGGCGCCACGCTGGAAGCGTGCGCGGCGACGCTGAAGGCGGCCGGAGCAGGCCCCGTGATCGGGGCCTCCGTGGCGCGGGTGACGGTGTAAACGCGAGGAAGCCGCGCCCTCCCCGCTATAGTTGGTCGGCGTTTAGGTAATCCGCGAGCGGAGGCTGATCAATGGCAGTTCGGATCCCTGGCATCAACATCGATGAGTACTACCAGCAGCTGGGGCCGATCGAACCCCTGATTCGTGACGACCGCGTAACCGAGATCATGGTCAACGGCAGCGACCACGTATACGTTGAAATGGCCGGCAAGGTCGTCCTGACCAACATCAAGTTCGTCGACGAGGATCAGCTCCTCAACGTCATCCAGTTCATCGTGCGCACCGTGGGCCGGCGCATCGACGAGCGCCAGCCGCTTTGTGACGCCCGCCTCGCCGACGGATCCCGCGTCAATGCGGTCATCCGGCCGCTGGCCCTGAACGGCCCGCTCCTCACGATCCGCAAGTTCTCGCGCGATCCCTACCAGGTCGAGGACCTGATCCGCTTCGGCAGCTGCAACGAGGCGGGTTTCGGCTTCATGAAAGCGGCGGTGCTTGCCAAGGCCAACATCGTCATCTCCGGCGGAACCGGCACCGGCAAGACCACTTTTCTCAACGTGCTCTCGGGCTTCATCCCGGTGGAGGACCGCATCGTCACCATCGAAGACGCCGCCGAGCTTCAGCTCCACCAGGAGTACGTGTGCCGGATGGAGACGCGGCCGAAGGACATCAACGGCGAGGGCGAGATCACGATCCAGCGCCTGGTCATCAATTCGCTTCGCATGCGCCCGGAGCGAATCGTG
>DASXTG010000102.1:0-10480 GCA_036505515.1 Candidatus Dormiibacterota bacterium
AGGGCACGCTGAACGAGGCGCTCCGAAGGCAGGTCGAGCGACGAGGTGGCTTCGTCGAGGATCAGGACCCTGGGGTCGGCAAGGAATGCGCGCGCGAACGCGACGAGCTGACGCTGCCCTGAGGAAAGTCGCACCCCACGCCGCCTGACATCAGTCTCGTAGCCGTTGGGAAGCGCGCTGATGAAGTCATGCGCGCCGATCGCTCGCGCTGCCGCGATCATCTCGTCTCGGGTCGCATCGGGTCGCCCGAACATGAGGTTGTCGCCGACGTCGCCCGAAAACATGAAGCTCTCCTGCGTCACCATGGCCACCGCCCGGCGCAGCTCTTCGACCGCTATCGATCGCAGGTCGACGCCGTCGAGCGTCAGCCGGCCCAACGACGGGTCGTAGAAGCGCGCGATCAGGCGCGCCATCGTGGTCTTGCCGGCGCCTGTCTCGCCGACCAGCGCCACGATCTGGCCCTCGGGGATCTTCAGATCGATGTCATGCAGGACAGGCTTGTCGCGGTATGCAAAGGTCACGCCTTCGAAGGCCACGGCCCCCTTTACACTGCCCATGCGCACTGGACTCGTAGGCTCGGGAACCGTCGGCGCTTCTTCGATCACGCCCGCCAGCTTCTCGAGTGCAGCGCCGGCGGCCTGGAAGATGTTGTAGAACTGCGAAAGGTCCTGCATCGGCTCGAAGAACTGGCGCAGGTAGAGGACGAACGCGGTCAGGACGCCGAGCGTGAGCTGGCCGCGCACGACCAGGTAACCGCCGAAAACCAACACCGCGGTGGTCGTCAGCCTTCCGAGCAGCGTGATGCCCGGACCGAAGGTTGAGGCCAGGCGGTTGGACCAGATGTTGGCGTCGCGATAACGCGCGTTGACGTCCTCGAATATCTCCTGGTTGCGCGGCTCTCGTCGGAATGCATGGACCGCGCGAATCCCGCCGAGCGACTCGACGTAATGAACGATCACGAGCACGATCGCTCGCCGCACTGCTCGGTAAGCACGCGCTGAGTTGTTGCGAAACCAGTACGTCAGCCCAAGCACAAGCGGCATCGCGATCAGCGTGACGATGCCCAGGCGGGCGTCCAGATGGAGAAGGATCACGGTGATCGCCACCACCGAGATGATCGATGTGAGCACCGAGGTCAGGCCGGTGGCCAGCAGCTCGTTGAGGGCGTCGATGTCGGAGGTCAGCCTGGAGATGATTCGTCCCGACGTGTAGCGCTCATAGAAGGAGAGGGAGAGCTCCTGCACATGTGCGAAGAACATCCGCCGCAAGTCGAACAGGATGTCGGCGCCGATGCGGCCGGAAAAGCGCAGGAACACGTAGTTCGCGAGGGCGTTGATCGTTAGAGCAAGCAGCAGACCGGCGACGATGACCTCGAGGACCTGGATGTTGCCGCTCCTACCTGGCCGGATGCCGCGGTCGATGCCCAGGCCGACCAGGTACGGGATCGCGAGGTAGGCCGCGGATCGGACGAGGATCAGCAGCCCGGATGCGGCCAGCTCCCACCGGTAGGGATAAGCGAGCGTGAACAGCAGCCGCCGGCTGCGCCGGCGCAGGAGGCCGACCACGCTGGCCGAGAACTCGTCGACATCCTCCGAGGCGACGCCGCGCCACCGGTCACCTGGGGCGACTGCGCTCAAGCGGACTGCCTCGCCGAGGCTTCGTATTCCTGAGACAGCAGGTCGCGGTAGAGCGCGTTGGTTTTCATGAGCTCGCTGTGGGGGCCGACCGCCGCGATGGTGCCGCCATCGATTAGGGCGACCCGGTCGGCGAGAGCCAGCGTGGAAGGGCGATGCACCACCAGGAGCGCGGTCACACCTTCAAGCACAGTCGCCAGCGACTCCTCGATCACAGCCTCTGTATGAACGTCGACCGAGGACAGGGGGTCGTCGAGGACCAGCACCTGCGGCCGGCCGAGGACGGCTCTCGCGAGCGCCAGGCGCTGCCGCTGGCCGCCCGACAGCGTGTAGCCCTGCTCGCCGACCCTGGTCTCGAGTCCCCACGGCAGGTCCCACACAAAACCGGCCTGCGCGACCTCGATCGCACGCTTCAGCTCCTCGTCCGCCACCACCGGCCGGCCCATGACGAGGTTCTCGTGCACCGAGGCCGAGAACAGGATCGGGTCCTCAAAGGCGACCCCGATGTGCGAGCGCAGGGAGCGGAGGTGCAGGTCGCGCACGTCGACACCGTCAAGAAGGACCTGCCCCTCGGCGACGTCATACAGCCGCGGCACCAGGTAGGCGAGGCTGGTCTTGCCGCTGCCGGTGCGACCCACCAGCCCGACGGTCTCTCCGGGCTCCAGCACGAGGTTCAGGTCGCGCAGGATCCACTGCTCGGACTTCGGGTACTTGAACCCGACGCCCCGAAACTCAACGCGGCCGACGCAGCGCTCCATCGCCCGAGCCTGGGGGCGGTCGGCGATCTCCGGGCGCGAGTCGAGGACCTCGTTGAGGCGCTCGGAGGCCGTCTGGCATTCCTCGCTCATGGAGAGCACCCACCCGATGGCCTCCATCGGCCACGTGAGCATGAAGACGTAGCTCATGAAGGCGATCAGGCCGCCGATCGTGAGGCTGCCCTGGACAACATGGAATCCGCCCAGCAGGAGGGCCGCCACCAGCGAGAGGTTCGGCAGGAAGTTGAGCTCGGTCCAGAGCAGCGCGCGTGCCTCGATCCCCTCCAGGCTCGTGCCCCGCAGCAGCCGCGCCTGGTCCTCGAAGCGCTTCTGCATCAACGGCATGCGGCCGAACGCCTTGACGATCCGGACTCCGGTCGCCATCTCCTCGATGATCGTGGTGAGGTCGCCCTGCTGGTCCTGGAGGCGGCGCGCGATGACCTTGTACTTGTCGTGGAACTTGTTGCTGAAGAACGCGATCGGCAGCATGCACAGCACCACCACCACAGCCAGCTGCCAGTCCAGCTCGAGCATCAGCACCAGCACGACTGCGAACGTGACGATGGTCTGGATGAACCAGATCAGACCGAAGCTGACGAACCGGCGCACGGTGGCGATGTCGGCGATGGCGCGTGACAGCAGCTGGCCGGACTGCCAGTTGTCGTGGAACGACACCTGAAGGCTCTGCAGGTGGGCGTAGAAGTCATCGCGAAGGTCGGTCTCCATCCGCAGCGAGGCGACGCCCGAGTAGTTTCGCCGCAGGTAGATGAAGACGAACTCCAGCAGCCCGATCAGCACGAGCAGGCTTGCCATCGGCAGCATCTCGCCGAGCTGGTGGCGGGCGATCGGCCCGTCGATGATGTACTGGATCACCTTCGGGATCGCCGCAGAGGCGGCGAGGCTGCCCAGCTGCGAGAGAGCGAACACGATAACCAGGCCTATGTAGGGGCGCAGGTAAGGGACGTATCGCCGCAACGCAAGAAGACCCACGGGGTCGAACACTCTCCTGGCGCCGCCTTCTGAGGGCGCGCGAAAAACTCGGATGGCGGGAATCGAAAAGTCTAGCGCAGGGACTCGGTTATCGAGCCTGCGGTGTGCTTAACCCACGAGGTCGCGAATCGAGACCACGCCGATGACCTCGCCATCCTCGACGACCGGCAGATGCCTGAACCCGTTGTCGAGCATGGTGCGAAGCGCGACGTCCACCTCCACCTCAGGCGCGACCGTGGTCGGATCGTGCGTCATCCATGAAGACACCTCATGGGCGGGGGCGTCATGCGAATGAGATATTGCTCGCACGGTGTCGCGCTCGGTAAAGATGCCGACCATCCGCGTGCCGTCCATCACGATCATCGAGCCCACGCGGTGCTGGGCCATGAGAGCGACCGCTTCCCCGACCGTGGTCGAAGGGTTGACCGTGAAGAGCTGCTGGCTCATGACCTCGCGGACAGTCGCCACTCCCGAAGTCTATGCTCCGGCCGGTGTGAGCGGGTAAGCGGCCAGGAGGGCGGTGAGTGCAAGGACGACCAGGGCGAGCACGGCCTCGGCGCGCCCCAAACGAAGGCCCCGGCGCGACACCAGCACCGACAGCGCGACCATCACCAGGACGCCGGCTGCCTTCAGGCTCAAGACCACGCCGTAGGACGTCAGCCACAGGTCTCTGACATCCCTCAGCTCCTCGGTCGCGCGCAGGACGCCGGTGAGCGCGGTCAGGGCGAACGCGATCGCGGCCACGCGGCCGAAGCGCCCCAGCAGGGCTCGCGCGGACTCGCCTTCCCACCCTCCCGGCGGCTGTAGGCTCGCGAGGGCGAGGATCCCACCTCCCCACATCCCGGCCGCAAGCACGTGCAGCGCGTCGATGAAGATGCCACCCGCCATCACTCGTGCCGCCGACGCGTGGCCGGCAAACGCGATCGCGCCCGCGGCGACCACCGCAACCGGCGCCACGAATCGCACGCCGCGGAGGCAGAACGCGAGCGCGAGTGCCTCGGCCGCGACCCGCGCCACTCGCACCCACCCCGCGGGCCCGCCGAGCAAGAAGGTCAGCGCGCCCGACCCCGATGCTGCCCAGGCCTCGGCGGAAACGACCGCCAGGCCACCCGCCAGCGCCGCAACCAGGGCGAGGTGAAGCGGAGGCCGTGCCCACCCGATTCGGGGTTGGTTCGCCGCCAGCCTTCTGATCACGAACATGCCCACGGCGGTGAGCAAGCCGACGTACTCGATCCACCTGAACGCCCCGATGGCGATGTCCGCGGGCGACGGCACGATCAGGACGCGCCGGCCGCGGGCCAGCTCGGGTTGGTGATCGCGGTCAGGACGTGGTCTTCCCAGCGCCCGTTGATGAGCAGATACGCGGCAGCGTGGCCTTCGATGGTGAAGCCACAGCGGTCGAGCACGGCCGCGCTCCGGCTGTTGCGCGGCATGTAGTTGGCCGCCACGCGGTGAAGCTTCCAGGTGCCGAAGGCGAAGGCGACGGCGGCGTTCACGGCCTCCGTCATGTAGCCCTTGCCCTCCTCGTTCGCGGCCAGGTTGTAGCCGAGCACGCAGGACTGGAAGGCGCCTCGCTGGACCTGCGTGAGATTGAGGTTGCCGATGATCCTGCTGGGCGCTCGCTGCTCGAACAGAAAGGCTCGGAACGATTCGCCGGCCTCGAATTCGCGCGCACGCGCCTGCACCTGTTCTATCCAGATGAGCGGGTCGAGGAAGTCGGCGCCGAACGCCGGCGAGAAAGGCTGCAGGTGGGCGCGGTTCTCAGAGTAGAAACGGATGATCTCCCGAACATCTGCGACCTCGGGCACCCGAATGATCAACCGCTCAGTGCGAATCAAAGCCGGTACATAATGGCCGACGTTCAGTGAGAAGCGAGGCAACGCTCGAAGCTATCCGACGGGTGGAGGAGGCGCCGCTCCAGGATCTGGTCGCGGTCACCGTCGACGACGTCGAGGCGCAGATGGACCACCTGCTCGAGCCTGGCATCGACTCGGCGTCCCTGTACGGTCGCTGGGAGCGGCAGCAGTGGGCTGTGTCGGCGCTCGACTTCACCGCCGATGTCCAGCACTGGCAAGACCTGCCCGAGAACATCCGCCAGGTCATGCAGCACACGATGACCCTGTTTTTCATCGGCGAGCAGGCGGTGACCGACACCCTGGCGCCCCTGCTCGGGGCCGCGCCGTACGAGGACGAGCGCATATTCCTCGCCACGCAGATCGCGGACGAGGCTCGGCACACCGTGTTCTTCCAGCGCTTCTTCGAGGAGGTGCTCGGCATCGGAGGCGGCCTCCACGCCGCGCTCGAGGCGATCAGCCCCCGCGCCACCGAGGGCTTTCGAAAGATCTTCGAGCATCAGCTCGTCGATGCCATGGACCTGATCCGCCGCGAACCGCACAACGAGCGTGCGTGGGTGGAAGGCGTCGTCACGTACCACCTGGTCATCGAGGGTTATCTCGCCATCACCGGCCAGAGGAGCCTGCTGCGCACCCTGCGCAACGTGGGGATGATGCCCGGCTTCGTGACCGGCTTCACTGCCGTGGCGCGCGACGAGTCCCGTCACATCGGATTCGGCGTGATGGCGCTCCGCCGGCGGATCTCAGCGGCGCCCGAGATGGCGCGCGTAGTCGCGCTCAAGGTGCTCGAGCTGCTCGGGCCCGCGGTGAGAACGGCGGTCGGCCCGGATCGCCGCCTGCCGATCGAAGACCCGAGGACGGTCCCGCCTCCGCTCCGGATCAACGGCCTGGAACTGCGGGAGTTCGCGCTGTCGTCGCTCGCCAAGAGGCTCCGCGCCGCAGGAGTCTCAGAGCAGGCGGCGGAAGAGGTGCGGCTGGAGGGCATGAGGATCTACGAATCCGCATGGTCCGAGTACGAACGCAACCACGGCCTCCGACACCCTGTGCGGTTCTACCAGGAGGGACTTGTCACCGCGGATCAGTGAGCGGCGGCGATGATTCCTCCGCCCAGCACCCTGGGCCCGTCGTAGAGCACTGCCGCCTGTCCGGGCGCAGCGCCCACGAACGGCCCGTCAAGCTTCAGTCGCTCCGACTCGTACGTGGCCGGGATCGCCGGCGCGTGGTATCTGAGCCTCGCCTCGCACCGGACCGGTTCTCGTGCTGAGCCGTCGACGAACGTCACGTCGCGCAGCTCGACTTCGCGCACCTCCAGCTCGTGCCTTCTACCCACGGTGAGGCGGTTGTCGGGCGCGTCGATGCTCAGCACATACCACGGGCCGGCTTCGCGAAGGTCGCCGAACCCGGTGCGCTGGCCGACCGTGTAGAGCGCGGTTCCCCTGTGCGTGCCGAGCTCGCGCCCGGCGGCATCGACAACGGCTCCGGCATGCACCGGCAGCCGCTCGGCCAGATAGCGCGCGGTGTCGCCGCGAGGCACAAAGCAGATCTCCTGGCTTTCGGCCTTGTTAGCAACCGGGAGGGCGAACTCGCGGGCGTGCTCACGCACCTCGGCTTTGGTCATGGCACCGAGCGGGAAGACGATGCGCTCGAGCCGTTCGCGGTCGAGGTGGTAGAGCACGTAGGACTGGTCTTTCGCGGGATCGATCGCCGCGTGCAGCTCAGGCCCGGCCGCGCCGTCGATGATGCGCGCGTAATGGCCTGTGGCCAATTTGTCGAAGCCCAGCGCCAGCACGCGCGCGAGCATGAGGTCGAAGCGAACGAACGCGTTGCAGCGGATACACGGATTCGGCGTCCGCCCCTCGAGATAATCGCGATGGAACGGCTCGATGACCCGCTCGCCGAATTCGGCCTCCAGGTTCCAGCAGTAATAAGGAATGCCGAGCACCGACGCGACGCGTCGAGCATCCTCCACCGCCGACAGGGAGCAGCACCCGCCGTGGCGCTCGGTTTCATCCGTGTCGCCGCGTGGCCACTGCTGCAGAGTGATGCCGACCACGTCATGACCCTGCGCCTGCAGCAGCGCCGCGGCGACAGAAGAGTCGACGCCACCCGACATCGCGACCGCGATTCTCATAGCAGGCAATTTACAACGCCGGTCTGGGACTACACCGTGGGCCGGATCTCGACCCGAACCTCGTGCGCGTCAAGTACTCGGCTGATGAAGTCGAGCAGGGCGGGCCCGTCGCGCTCTCCAAGTTCTCGTCCGACGGCCAGCAAACCTAGACCGAATAACGGAAAGGGAAGGATGAACCACAGGTCCGCGGCTGGGGCATGGCCGCCAACTATCGTGACCAGCACCACGAGGCTCATGATGATTGCGAACCCTATCCAGAAAGTCATGAAGCCCGCCACCAGGTAATGGCTCCTCAGCGTGACCGCTACTTGCGTGCCCTGACCCCCAGGTTGGAGGTGGACGACCGCCAGCGGGAAGTACGAGCTTCGCATCCACAGATGTCGCATACGCA
Organism: Candidatus Dormiibacterota bacterium; assembly: GCA_036505515.1. Taxonomy (GTDB): domain Bacteria; phylum Chloroflexota; class Dormibacteria; order Dormibacterales; family Dormibacteraceae; genus DASXTG01. The sequence goes on from DASXTG010000102.1 coordinate 7,755, forward strand.
GCACGATCGCGTCCCCAAAGACGATTGGGTACCGCAGCACCGGCTTGTCCCACAGCCTGCCGGTTTCCATCAGCAGTGTCCGCCGGCACTCGTCGGGCGGGAGGCGTGAATCAAGCCAGTGGCGCTCGTGCCACCACGGATTGAAGAGGTAGCTGAGCCTTTGGCTGGTGCTACTCGACGAGGTCGCCCTCGGCGGGCTCGACCTTAACACCTCGCGACTCGAGGTAATCGACTCCACGGTCAAGCTCGTCGGGCTCGCCCGTGATCTCGAGCAGGACCCACCCCTGGTCGCGGGTGACATCGGCGCGCCGGATGTTGGTGACGATCTCGAACTTCCGGCCCAGCTGGTAGATCACGGGCTCCTTGACCAGGCTCGGGCCGAAGATCAGCCTCAATCGCCGCCGCGCCATGGCGCGAAGTGTAGTGGCGTCAGCCGCCGGCGACAGCCGGGACGATCGATATCTCGTCCTTCTCTGAGACCTTGGCCTCGAGGCCGGACCCGAGGCGCACGTCCTCGTCATTCAGATAGACGTTGACGAACTGGCGGAGCTGGCCGTCCTTGTCGAGGAGGCGGTCCTTGAACCCCGGGTAACGCGCGTCGAGGGCCTCGATCGCCGAAGCCAGGTCGACGGCCTCGACCTCGACGGCGATCTTCCCATCTGAGAGCCGTCGCAGTGGGCCGGGAATTCGAAACTGGGCCATGACTAGATATTTACCTTTTCGCGAAACGATTTCAGGGTCGGTTCTATTTCCACGCGCCTCGCCTTGCCGTCCACCGAAGCCAGGACGTCGGCCGTCTTGAGGCCATGACCGGTGACATATGCAACCACGAGCTCATCGCCTCGCCAGCGGCCGGCCCGGGCGAGCTTGGCGAGCACGCCGATGGTGACGCCGCCGGCGGTCTCGGTGAAGATGCCTTCCGTGCGTGCGAGCAGCCTCATCGCCTCGACGATCTCCTCCTCGGTCACGGCCTCCACAACGCCACCCGTCTCGCGCGCGATCCGATTCACGTAGACGCCGTCGGAAGGATTCCCGATCGCGATCGACCTTGCAATCGTGTTCGGTTTGACGGGCAGGACGCGCTCAGGGGTGTCGGACTTGAAGGCGTTGTAGACAGGCGCGCACCCGAGCGCTTGCGCGCCGGTGAGCGCTGGCACCCGATCGTCGCGTACGAGCCCGAAGTCCATCAGCTCCCTGATCGCCTGCCGGTGGCGCACGAACTGGCAGCCGCTCGCGATCGGGATCAGGATCTCGTGCGGGAGCTTCCACCCCAGCTGCTCGACGGTCTCGAAGGTGAGGGTCTTGGAGCCTTCCGCGTAATAGGGGCGGATGTTGATGTTGCAGAACGCCCAGGGGGTTGACTCCAGCAGCTGACTGCAGAGGCGGTTGACCTCGTCGTAGTTGCCCCTTACAGCCACTACGTTGGGGTCGAAGACGCTGATGCTGGCCACCTTCGCCGGCTCGAGGTCGACGGGGATGAACACGTAGCACTCGAGGCCGGCCCGCGCCGCGTATGCGGCGACGGCGTTGGCGAGGTTGCCGGTCGACGCGCACGCGATCGTCTCGAATCCGTTCGCCCGCGCCCAGCTGATGGCGACCGACACGACGCGGTCCTTGAACGAGTTGGTGGGATTCATGCTGTCGTTCTTCAGGTACAGGTTGGTGAGACCGAGCTCAGCGCCCAGCCTGTCCGCTTTGACCAGCGGCGTGAATCCTTCGCCAAGCGTCACCACCGGCGTCTCGTCCTCGATGGGAAGGAGGTCGCGGTATCGCCACATCGAAGCCGGGCCCTGCTCGATGCGCTGCCGAGTCACCCGCTTTTTCAGCGCGGCTTCGTCGAACACAACGTCGAGCGGCCCGAAGCACATCTCGCAGACGTGCGTCGCCTGGAGCTCGTACTCCGTGCCGCACTCACGGCAGCGCAGCCCGAGGAGCTTGGCCATCGTGTCAGTTTAGATTGAGATCGCTGGAGACCAACCCGACCGAACGCTCACGCCGCGGACGGCGCACGCGCCTGAGCGAATGTGATCGTCGGCGGGATCGTCAGCATCCGCCCATCGTCGGCACGCACTATCTGCCATCCGCCGTCATGCACCATCCAGTGATGGCGGTGACAGAGAAGGATGAGGTTGTCGAGGTCGGTGCTGCCGCCATGGATCCAGTGCACCACGTGATGCGCTGCGCTCCACTTTGCCGGCCGGTCGCAGCCCGGCCAGCGGCAGTGTCCATCGCGGGCCTCCAGCGCCTTGCGCCCGGGTCCAGTGACCACTCGCTTCGAGCGCCCGACGTCGATGACCTGGGACTCGGAGCCGAGCAGGATCCGCATCACGCTGGAGTCGCAGGCGAGCCGCTCTACGGTCTTCGCCGATATTGGGAGCGAGAACTCCATCTCCGCACCCGGCGCACCGCACAAGCCGAGCAGCGTTCCTTTGGGGCCCCCGCGACGCAGTCGCGGGAGTGTGCCTGGAGCTGCACCGGCTGCGAGCGCTCGACGAACTCGACCAGGGCGTCCGCCAGCCGCCGCTCCCGGTTGCGGTCGTCGTCTTTGCTTAACTTGCGCGCCAGCGGCTCCAGCGCCATCCGCAACGCCGCTCCGCCGACCGCATCCAGGACGCCACTGATCAGATAGCTGCCGTCCTCCCACCGGCTCAGCGAGAGGCGGCGGTTCTCGACCTGCTCTGCCTGCTCGGCGGCATAGGCCTTGGCGTCGGCTGAATGCCGGTAGT
>DASXTG010000103.1:0-2103 GCA_036505515.1 Candidatus Dormiibacterota bacterium
ATAGCCAGAGGCTTCATTCAGCCCAAGTGCGAGACCGCGACGGCTCGGTCCGACCAGGTCGATCTTCATGTTGACGGTCATCGACCACGCCAAGCCTTGATTGACGCCAAGAAAGACGTTTGCGATGACGATCCAGGCCCATGAAGGCGCGAACACGATCAGCGGGGCGACAGGGAGCGCGGCGATCCAACCGATAAGGAGAACTGAGCGCCGGCCGATTCGGTCGGACAGCCATCCGGCACTCAGGTTGCTTGCCGCCTTGACGAGGCCGAAGCTGATGAGGAACGAGAGGATGGCGGTGCGGCTGGCGATATGGAAGTCCTGTTCGGCGAGCGGCGCGAGAGTCGACCGCTCGACGCCGACCACTCCGCCGACGAATGCGTTGATGACCACCAGCAAAACGAACTGGCGCCAGTTCGCGCGCAGCCCTAGGCGGATGGCAGCCGGCGCGATCACTGTCCGCGCGGGTTCAGCCGCTGGCGCAGCGATTCGCCGCGAGGGCAAGTGACATGTTCACTCCGCCATCTACGTATCGCCGGAGAGGATCGGAGACGGCTTGAACCCCTTGACGACCAGCCAGGCGCCCAGCGAAAACTCCCATAGCGCGATGGGAATTGCGGCGAGCGCCACCGGAGGGGCAGTTCTCGCGACCAGACCGAACAGCACGGCGATGTCGGCAGCGACAAGCAGGGGCGCTCCAATGAATCCGATCAGAGGAAGAACACGCGGCACCAGGCGAGACTGGTACAGCAGGGAGCCCAACAACAGGGCGTTCACGGCCGGAAGGAAGCTTTGTCCGACCAGGAACATCCGGTCATACAGGGCCACCAGCGCATGGCCGGTGACCAGCGCATCTGCTCCGGCTCCCGCCTGCCGCAAGGTCACGACCGAGAGGAGGCACGCGACGCCGGCGAAGATGGTGCCGGCTTCCAGGACTCGGGTGCCGATGAAGCCCAGGGCGACCCCTTCGTTCTGCCTTTTGACCACCGGGTACAGGGCGACGGCGGTGCCGATGCAGGCGAGGGCCACGATGATCTCCAGGATGCCGCCGAAGAAGACGCCAGTGTCCGGGCCGGGGCCGACGATGTAGTTCGGATCGTGCACCGGACGGTAGAGAGTGAGGGTCGGGATCGAGACAAAGGTGAGCAGGTAGAGCGCGCCCGCGACACGCGCTGTGTTTCTCCGTGGATTCATGGGACCATCGGGCGCGTGCCCATCGATCGCCGGTTTCGTCGCCAATGGTTTCGCAGCAAGATGCCTTTTGGGGCCCTTAACTAAATCAGGGATCAACCGTCTGTGGTTGACGTAGTTGCCTGCGAACAGCTCATCCGCGAGATTTGTAAGCGGATCCTCGCCTCCACGGCCAAGTGGCCCGCGTTACGTGGCGGTGGCGGCGGGCGTCCTTTAGCTGATGACTCGCTTCCTCGTGGCCATGGCGTTGATCCTGGTGACCGGCTGCCAGCTTCCCGGTTCGGCTCAGGGCTGCAGCACGGTCCACATCGACTGGGTCGACTTCATCCAGATTGGATCGACGCAGTACGTTGCCGGCCCTGGAACACCGGAGGCGCTTCAAGAGGACGACCTCGGGCCCATCGTGACTCATGTGAAGTTCAAGGTCGACGGCAACATCTGCGATCCGAACTACCGACCCAAGGATGGCGACGCGGCTTTTCTCGATCCGGGCACGCCCGTCTACCAGGTAAAGGGACGTCCGGCGAGCGAGGTGGTGGCCGCCCGCCGAAGCGGACAGATCCTCAGCTACCGTGCGGTGATGCCCGCCCGCTGAGCGCCGGCAGCCGTCAGCTTGTGACAGCTCAGCGGTGTCATCGATGACAATGCCAGGTCATGGCGTCAGCCGTCATCGAGGTGGACGACCTCGTCAAGGTGTATTCGGGCGGCATTCGCGCGGTCGACGGCATCACGTTCCGAATCGAGCCCGGCGAGCTGTTCGGTTTTCTGGGTCCTAACGGCGCCGGCAAAACGACAACGATCCGGATCCTCGCCACCCTGCTGAGAGCCACCAGCGGGAGAGCCCGCCTGGCCGGGTTCGACGTCGAGACCCAGGCCGCGGATGTGCGGCGCAGCCTCGGCCTGGCGATGCAG
>DASXTG010000104.1:0-5834 GCA_036505515.1 Candidatus Dormiibacterota bacterium
CGTTCCTCGAGAGGTCCTCGAGGGACGTGCCTTCCGACAGGTTCGACAAACTGAATGCGCCTCCGCTGGATGTGGTGATGCCGCCGACTTGCGATGGACCGCGCGCATTCGCACGCGGTTGGGGTGAGCGACCCCGGCTAGGTTGGTCGGCTAGCTACAGAAGCAGCTGGCGCAGCGCACGTAGTCGATGGCTCGCCGCCTGGTGAGCGCCGGGCGCGTGTCAGTCATCGCACTACGCATTAAGAGAAAGCCTACTGCAAGACCGGTCTCGATGCTGCGATCAAGTCGCAGAAACACGCGGCGGACGTGGCGCTGGGCCGCTGCGGGCGACCCAGCGCGCTTGAGGGAAGGGGCGACCTCAATCGCCGTCTTCGTCGCCGGCGTTCGACATCGCGAACCAGCTCCCACCAGGAGAAACGACGAACACGATCGGGCGCTGGCATGGATGCGGAAGGCTGACCATGCCCTGGATGTGCGAGTCGCCGGCGGCGCTGGCGGGCGAAGTTCCCGTCGAGACGTTGACGATCCCGCTGGGCGTGATGCAGCTGACCGTCACCTTGAAAGCCGTCACCGGGTTGGTTCCGAGCGGCGCGACGATCAGGCCTGTGACGGTCACGTCGACCGCGCCCTTATGGCTGACGCTGCCGCTCCCCGACGTGATCGCCCAAGGCAGCCCGCCGCCTTTTATGCCGCGATCATTGAAAGCTCCAACCGCGGCTCCGGTCACAGGCGTCATCGAGTCGAACACGACGAGGTTGCCCCCCTCCTTGGCGAGGGCGGTGGCGCCACCGGCCGCAAGCAGGCCGGCAAGCATGAAAGCAATGACCACGAACCGGGCAAACATCCGCATGGCGAAACTCCTCCGCTGTTGGGATGGCGGCCTGGGCTCTCCCCAGCTTCGCTTCCCGTTACCCGGCGGGGTTACTTGTGCTTAGAGCGCCACCCGGGCGCGGGCCCCAGCCTCGGCTCGAGCAGCCTGGTCACCTCTTTCTCCGCGGGGAACCGGCCCAGCTTGGCTTTGCTGAAGATCTCCTCTCCATCGAGCAGGACCTCAAAGCGGCCCTTGTCGCCCGTCTTCAGCTCCACGCCCGAGAGCACCGGCGACCAGCTGTCCAGGATCTCCGCGCCCAGGCTCACGGCCTGGTCAAGGTAGTCTCAAGGCACGCAGAATTCGATCGTGATCCTGGGCTTGGTGCGCGCCATCGATGACCTTCAACGTCTACCTACAGGCTGACTTCGCTCGATATTCCCCGAGGCGCGGCGTAGGCTATGGCGCGATCGATCATGAGCGACAGGACTGACGGGGCGATCCTGTTCGTGCTGTGCCAGTGTGGCGTTCGCTTTCGCGGCACCGCAGACTCGGTCGTGGCCCAGGTCCAGAAACATGCCCGAGAGGTGCACAACATGGAAGCGAACCGCGAGGACGTGCTCTCGAGGGCTCGCCCCGAAACCTGAGACGGTGAGCTCGCCCGACAGGAGCTTCAGCGACGCTCCACCTTGGGGCACGGCAGGCCCGGTCCAGGCAGAGGTCTTCGTGCTGCGCCTACGCCACGGGCGCCTCGAGCTGACCGGCCCATGCGGCCCAGATGCGTGGTATGTCGAGAGCCACGACGAGGACGACCCGATGGACCTCGTCAGGCGCATGTCCACGGATCTCATGGGCCCGCCTTTGCTCGTGCACTCCACGTCGTGGAGGCGCGGCCGCGGCGGCGTGCTCCTGAGCTTCGTGGTCGTCATCGGCGAGGAGCAAGCGCTCGAGCTCGAAAGCGTCCCGATCTCGAGGGCGGAGCTGGCGCGAAACTCCGCGACACAAGCGGCCACAGGAATCGGTGTGGCTCAGGTCATCGAGCACGCGCTGAGACACATGGCCTGGCTCGCGCTGGACGACGAAGCCGTCAAAGCGGAGCTCTCGCCGGCCTGGCGCGCGGCCCTGGCCGGCTACGTGCCCGAGCCGTTCCGCCACCTATAGCAGGGGTCGATGCCTGGAGTCAGGCGACCCCGATCACCAGCTTGGCGCGATTGGCTCGCAGCCGCATGGCCAGGCCGAGGGCGAGGGCGCCGAACAGCAGCATGTATGCGCCGAACAGCCAGACCAGCGTCACGGCGCCGGCGGTAGGGTTCGCGGCGAGTACTAGGCCAAACGCGATCGAAGCGATGCCGCCAAGGATCAGCAGCCATTCGTTGGCGATGATCCGCCGCAACGTATAAGCGGCGGCGAGCTCGATGATGCCGGTCAGGATGGCCCAGGCGGCGATCAAATAGATGAGGACGAGAACGGTGAGCGCGGGCATGAGCGCGGCGACGATGCCGGCGGCCATGCCAAGCACACCTTCAAGGATCAGGAGCCACGAACGCGCGCGGCCGCCTGCGATGAGGGCGAAGAGCCCATCGACGATCAAGTAGACGGCGAACAGCGTGATGAGCACCGTTAGCGTGATACCGGTCCACGCGAAGGCGGCGATGCCGAGAAGGATCCCGAGCACCCCGCGGATCGCCAGCGCCCACCAGTTGACGACGATCGATCGACCCATTGATGAGCCTCCTCTGACCCCCAGCAGGAGTCATGCCCCCACCAGGGAGTCTAGCCCTTGGCCTTGGCGTGGCGGGTGAGGCGCAGGCGCGGGTGGACCGATTCCGTACTTTTGGCCAAAAGTCCCAAAAGAAGGCAAGAATTCCGCGCTTTGGCGCCAAAAAGGCAGAATGGCGCCGACCCCTCCCCACCGGGTGGGGTGGGTTCTACCAGCCCTCTCGGATCACGGCCACTCCGCGCGGCGGGAGCCGGAGCAGGCCGCGGTGGACCGCGCTGCCGTCGACAAGGTTGACGCCTGCATCCTCCACCGGGACGTCAACCGCGACATCGCGGTGGTTGAGGAGGAACCGGATCGAGCTGCCCGGCGCCGTCCTGGTGACCACCTCGACGCCGGCGGGCACAGCCACGGGATCGATGCCCTCGGCCTGGCAGAGATGGCCCAGCAGCCTCGCCAACGCGGGCCCGTCCAGCTGCGTGCTGATGTAGTAAGCCGTGCCCTCCCCTTGCTTGTGGCGGGTGACCGCGGGCAGGCCATCCAGCACGCCACCGGAGTACGTGGCGAGGGATTCGGCGCCCTCGAGCCGTATGTGCTCGGTCCAGATCTCGCCCTCGGCGCCGGCGCCGTCAGCGAAGTGGACCTTCGCCTTCGACCCGACAGCGAGAGGGAGAAAGTCCACCACGTGGATTCCGAGCAGCTCGGCGAAGGGCGCGGGGTAGCCGCCGAGGCGGATGTGCTCGAACGGGTCGACGATGCCGCTGAAGAAGCCCATCACGAGTCGCCCTCCCTCGGATACGAAGCGGTCGAGGTTGGCCGCGGCGGCATCGGTCACGAGATAAAGGCTCGGCGCGATGACCAGCTTGTAGCCCGACAGGTCGGCCTCAGGGTGCGCGAAATCCACGGTCACGTTGGTCTCGAACAGCGGGCGGAAATACGCCTCCAGCTGCTCCAGCTGGACTACGCGGTTCGACGGCTTGGACGGAAGCTCGAGAGCCCACCAGGATTCCCAGTCGAGAAGGATCGCGACTTCGGCGCGGACCCGGCTGCCAACCACGGGATCCAGGCCGCCCAACTCGCGCCCGAGCTTGACCGCGTCGTGCCAGGTCGGTGAGGACGAGAGCGGGCCGTGCGGGACCATCGCGCTGTGGTGCTTCTCGGCGCCGGCGCGTGACTGGCGCCACTGGAAGAACATCACCCCGTCCGCGCCGCGCGCCACCGCCTGGTAGCTCCAGAGGCGCATCAGGCCAGGCGGCTTGGGCACGTTCACCGGGCGCCAGTTGACGCGGTTGGTCGTCTGCTCCATCAGGATCCAGGGACGGCCCTGACCGAGGGAGCGCGTGAGATCACCCACCATCGCGGCCCGCATGCCGGAAGCTGGTTCGCTTGGGTCGGGGTAGGAGTCGATGCTCACGACGTCTTCGCGGTCGGCCCACTTCCAGTAGTCGAGCGGCTTGAAGAAGGCCATGAAGTTGGTCGTGATTGGGATGTCCGGGGTCCGCTCGGCCAGGATGGCGCGTTCGAGCTCGTAGCACTCGAGGAGCGCATCCGATGAGAAGCGAGCGAAGTCGAGCTGCTGGCTGGGATTCGGCCACGTCGGCGTGCGGCGCGGCGGCAGGATCTCCTGCCAATTCGTGTAGCGCTGGGACCAGAAGTCTGTGCCCCAGGCGCGATTGAGGTCCTCGAGGGATTCGTACCGTTCCCTCAGCCACGCTCGGAAGTGCTCTGCCGATATGTCGCAGTAGCAGGCCGGGACGTGGCAGGCGTATTCGTTGCCAACGTGCCACATGGCGAGCGCGGGATGCGCAGCAAAGTGGGTCGCGATCGCGTCCACGAGCCGGCCGGCGGCGTCACGATAGACCGGGCTGCTCGGGCAGTAGTGCTGGCGGGCGCCGGGCCACAAACGCACGCCGTCGGCCATGACCGGCAGCATTTCCGGGTGGGCATGCGAAAGCCACGGTGGTGGTGACGCGGTCGCGGTGGCCAGGTTGACGCGCACGCCGCCTTCGTGCAGCAGGCCGATGACCCGGTCGAGCCAGTCGAAGTCGTACCGGCCGGCTTCAGGCTCCAGCCGCGACCAGGAGAAGATGCCGAGTGAAACCAGGTTGACGCCCGCCTCGCCCATGAGGCGCACGTCCTCGGGCCAGACGTCCTCGGGCCATTGGTCGGGGTTGTAGTCGCCCCCGTAGATCATGTGCGGCAAGCGGTCTCCCAGGAGAGGCCCGCTTCGATTGTTGTCGATCAGAGGTCAGCCCTTTGTCGAGCCGAGCGTCAGGCCGGCGACGAAGTGCTTCTGCAGCAGGATGTACACCAGGATCGGCGGGATGCACGCTAACAGCGCGCCTGCGGCGATGAGGTTGTTGTTGACGAAGAACTCTCCCTGCAGGTTGTTGAGCGCGCTCGTGATGGGTCGCCTGTCGCCCGTCTTCATGAGCAGTAGAGCCCAGAAGAAGTCGTTGTACATGAAGGTGAATAGAAGCGTGGCCATCGCCGCCAATGCGGGCCGGCAGAGCGGCAGGATCACGCTCCACCAGATCCGCAGCACATTGGCGCCGTCCACCAGCGCCGACTCGGTGATCTCCTTTGTGATCGTCTTCATGTAGTTGCTGAGCACGAAGGTCGCAAAGCCCGTCTGGAATACGACGTGGATGAGGATGATCCCGATGTACTGGTCGTACAGCAGGTTGTTGTCGCTGAATAGGGCGAAGGAGAACTTGCCGATGTCGATCGAGCCAAGCATCGCGATCGGCGTATTCAGGTAGATCCAGTAGAGCGGGACGATGATGACCTGCGGCGGCAGCAGATTGCCGGCGGTGAACAGCATGAGAACGATGAGGTTGAACCTCCAGCTGAACTGCGTGCAGCAGAAGGCGACCATGGACGCGAGCAGCAGCGTGAGGATGACCCCCGGCACGACGATGACCAGGGTGTTCAGGTAGAAGTACGGGATCTCCGCCTGGGTCCAGACAGTCTGGTAGTTGGCGAGGCTGAGGCTGCTTGGCCAGGAGACATAGCCGTGCTGGATCGTGTCGCTGATCGGACGCAGCGAGGAGTACACCGCCCAGAAGAGCGGGAAGAGCCACAGCACGACCATCGCGATCAGGAAGGCGTGAAGGATGGCGCGCGCCGGCCTGAGGCGGCGCCGCGCCGCCATGCGGACGGGTCGCGCAGCCGTCGCCGCCAGCGTGCTCATGAGAGCGTCCTCATCACGCGCGAAAGGAACGCGATGATGGGCACGAGCGAGATCACCAGCAGGATGACGGCGATGGCGGAGCCGAATCCGACCAGGCTGGCTTCGCTGATGCTGTT
>DASXTG010000105.1:0-6197 GCA_036505515.1 Candidatus Dormiibacterota bacterium
GTTGACCACCCGCTCCCCGATCCGGATCTGGCCCTCGGTGATCGACTCCAGCCCGGCCAGCATCCGCAGCGCCGTCGACTTCCCACAGCCCGAGGGACCGACCAGGACCATGAACTCGGTGTCCGCGACCTCGACGTTGAAGTCCTTGACGACCGTGATGTCGGCGGTGTAGCGCTTGACCACGTGGTCGAAGGTGACTGATGCCATCTCTTTACCCCTTGATGTCTGGCCGGGTTGCCAGCACCCCCACATCTCAATTCTATTGACCTGTGGACAAATCGCAAATCGGCGGTGCCCGTAAGGCGCCGTCTGTGGAAGACTGCGTCGGATGGTAGGCGGGGGGAGCTTCCCAGACGAATTCCTTTTTGGCGCCTCGGTTTCGGCGCACCAGGTTGAAGGCGGCAACACCAACAGCGATTGGTGGTGGTGGGAGCACAAGGAAGGCTCGCCATGCATCGAGCCGTCGGGCGACGCCTGCGACTTCTATCACCGCTACCGAGAGGACGTCGGGCTGGTGGCCGGTCTCGGACTCACGTCATTTCGATTCAGCATCGAGTGGGCGCGGATCGAGCCGGCAGAAGGCGAGTTCTCGCGAGCCACTCTCCCCCGACCACTACCGCCGCGTGCTCGCGGCGTGCCGGGAGCAGCGGATCGTGCCGATGGTCACCTTTCACCACTTCACGTTGCCGATGTGGCTGCACGAGCACGGCGACTTCACGCACGACCGTTTCCCGGACCTGTTCGCGCGCTACTGCGATCGCGCAGCAGCGGCCCTTGGCGACCTGATCGGATACGCGTGCACCATCAACGAACCACAAGGTCTCGGTCAGAGTGGATATGTCCTCGGCATCAACCCGCCCGGTCACACCGAAGACCGCGAGGGCGCTCAACGCACCAATGACAACCTTCTCAAGGCGCACCGGCGTCACCACCTGGTGGGGGAGGTAACCGCCCGCAGACCTATGATGCGGGGGAGGGAATGCGACCCAACCTAGAGACGGCGTCCGGGCTGGCGGCCGTGCTTCGCGGCGTGGTCGCAGACATGCAGCACGCCTCTGGAGCGGACATCGTCTCCGTATTCCTTTATGAGGAGACGACCCGAAGGTACTACGCACCATTTGCCACCGGCCAGCCCCAGGAAAGCCTGCTCGACTCGCTGGCCGACATGTCCGAGCAGCTGGGCCGCTACCTCGCCGACCGCGCCCAGGACAAAGTCCCCGACGAGCTCGGCATCCACAACTACGGATCGACCGTATGGCTGACAGTGATGCGTCAGAAGCTGGTCGCGAGGGACGCCCCGGCAGAGATCGACAGCACATTCATCCGCCGCTACCAGGTCCAGTCCACGATCGGCCTTCCGCTCATGGTCGGAGACCGCCTCCTCGGTCTCGTGTACATGAACTTCCGCACGCGCGAGCGCGTGCCCGACGACGCGGGCCTGCACGAGCTGGAACGGCGCGCGAACGCTGCAGCCACGGCCGTCCAGGCAGTGCTCGCAGAGTCGGAGCGCGAGGCGCTGGAAGGCCTCGGACGGCTGACTGCCCTTCTGACCGCGCCGATCGCGGACGAGCGGACCGACGTCAAGGAGCTGCGCCGAATCCTCTCCATCGCGCTCGCCGACCTGCTGATGGCCAGCGACCTCGATGCCGCGGCCGTGTACCAGTTCGCGTCTCAACGCACGAGCCTGGAGCTCGTGACCGCGCATGCTCCCGTCGCCGCGCCTCCGCGCATCGACCGCCATGACGCCAACGTGTCATGGGAATCACTGCTCAGCAAGGCGGTGGCCGCGGGGACCGCCGCGGCCGAGCTCCACGTGGTCGCCACCTACACGCTTGGCGGGCCGCAGGAGCCGCACGGGTACCTGCTGGTGCTCAGCCGCGATCCCCTGGCGCCGGTCCGCCGCCCGCCGGCGACCGAGGTCCTGCTCAAAGCGGGCGCCGACCTCATCGGGGGCGCCCTCGCGAGCCGCCGCCTCATCGCAGGTCTGGAGAACAGCAACCGCCTGCTCGGCGCCTTGGGCAACATGACCGTGGCCATGCTCCGGCCCGGGTCGGGCCGGCACGACGTCATCAACTCTGTCGTCGAGCACCTGACCGACGCGTCTGTGCCCGAGTTCGACTTCAACTTCGCGACCGTCTACCTGCTCGAGGAGCGGACCGACGGAACCGAGGCCGTGCGCATGGCCGCGGGCGCCGCGGCGACGACGACGATCGCCGCCGCCGAGGCGACCAGGGGTGACGGGGCGTCGCATACGCAGCGCGTCCCGCGCTGGGCGCTCGACGAGGACCGCGAGCTCGCCCCGGACGACGTCCTGGTGTACGTCGCACGCAGCCGGCAGGCCGTGATCGTAGGCCCGCTCGGCGCAGGCGTGGAGGCCGACCGCAGCGACATCGTCACCGGCAGCATCCCCGAAACCGCAACGTGGACCGACGTGCCGGTGGTGTGGAGCGACGGCACCGTCATGGCCCACGTCGCCGCGTGCCTGATCGGCGAGAGCAGGAGCAAGGATGATCGGCGCCCGGCGCGGGGCCAGCCGCCGTTCACGCTCGCCGGCGAGGTCTTCCAGAGCGGGGGCCATGCCGACCTGATCCGGATCTTCCTGCCATTCGGCTCGGACCTTGCCCCCCTCGCCACCGGCGTGCTCGAGGTCGGATATCACCGCTCATACGAGCGGCGGCCCGACTGGGGCCAGGTGGAGGCGCTGCGCGCCGCCGCCGCGCAGGTGGCGATGGCCGTCGAGACGGCGCGGCTCTATGAAGACGCCAGGCGCCATGGCGAGCAGCTCGAGCTCAGCGCGGACATCAGCCGCGCCATCGCGTCGACGATCGACCTCGATCAAACGCTTCGGCTGGTGGCTCAAAACCTGGCGCGACTCGTCGACGCGTCGCTGTGTCAGATCGCGCTGTATGAAGAGGATCGAGAAGGCTGGTATGGCGCTGCGGCGTCAGACCAGGAAGACCTGTGGCGCCGCCAGCGCGGCGAGCGCTCGGAGCCCTCGTTCCTGTTCGACGTGCTCGACCGTGGAGAGCCTGTCGTCATCGAGGACGCGAGCTCGAGCGAGCGGGTCGGTGCGACATATAAGCGCGCGTTCGGGGTCAAGTCGCTGCTCGCACTACCGCTCGTGGCGGACGGCCAGCCAATCGGCGCCGCGGTGCTCGCCGAGCGCGATCGCAACCGATCGTTCACCCCTGAAGAGGTGCAGCGCGCGCAGGGCCTGGCGCTGCAGGCAGCCGTCGCCATCAAGAACGCGCGCCTGCACGCGCTCGCGGAGGAGGAGCGCCACCTGCAGAAAGACTTCGTCCTCATCGGGTTCGGGCAGTGGGGCCAGAAGGCCTACCAGCACCTGCTGACGCTCAAGCAGTTCTTCAACTTCCGGACGCATGTCGTCGAGCAGGATTCGCCCGGCGCCCACGAGCGAATCGGCGCCCTCGAGGAGGAGGTGCGGGCTCACGGCGACGCTTTCTACTGGGACAGCCCGGCGTCACCGGCGCACGACCAGCTGGAGCGCGAGCTCGAGTCCAGCTCGTACGTGATCACGTACATCGTGACCCCGGCGGCGACACACCTGCCCACCCTCGCCCTCTACTACGACCTGAGCGACGTCGTCCTCATCGAGAAGCCGCTGGGCGCGCCGCCGGAGGCGTATCGGGAGTTCCTCGACACCGCGCCCGGCGGAGTCGAGATCGTCGCCGCCGACCACTACTACTTCAAGCTGGAGGTGCGGCTGCTCCAGCTGCTGCTCACGGAGGAACGCACGCTGCGCGACTTCCTCGACAGCGTCGAGGAGATTCGCATCGAGATCCTGGAGCAACAGCCGCTGACCGGCGCCGCCGCGGACATCGGCGTCATCGCCGACCTCATCCCCCATGCATTCGCGATCATCTCGCTGCTGACACCGATCGACCACATCCAGCTCGACCCAGGCGTGCCGCTGATGATCGGCCGGCACGAAGGACTGCAGGGCCAGCGCGAGAGCTATGCGCGCATGAATGGAACCTTTGCGTACAAAGGCCGGTCGGTGCGCTTGGTGATCGATGCCGGCAAGGGCGCCGAGAACGCGAAGTGGATCAAGCTCAGCGGTGAACGTCGCGCGGCAGGGCGAAGCCCAAGCTACAAGTTCGACTTCGGACGCGGCGAGGCAATCGACGGCACGCAGGCAACCGTGCGTGCCGCCGTGCGCCAGATTCGCGAGCCCGGCGTTCCCGACAACGCGCACCTGAACATGCTCAGGCACGTCATCGAGAAACGGCACCCCGCGGTCGGCATACTTTCCATCCGGGAAGCGATCCGGGCCAACCAGCGCGTGCGCGAGCTCGAGGCTTTGGCGGTCGACCTGCTGGCGCGCGGGGAGTGGACGAGCTACCCGGTGGGCAGCCGGCCCGCATTCGAAACGGCGCCGCACGTCGCTTCCATGCAGCCCAGCTCGCACTGAGGAACCTCCTCGCCGGAAAACGGGTGGTCCTCAAGGAGGACCGCACCTTTGCAGTGTCCGCCGCGAACGGTTCGATGACTTCACAGAGCCCCGACGGCCACGGGCTGTGGATCGGTGATACCAGATTCCTGTCGGAATACAGGCTCGCGATCGATGGACGCGAGCTCGAAGCGCGCAGCGTGCTCGGCGATAGCGGCTCGGTCGTCATGGAGTCCCGTGCCGGGGCTCTCGAGGTCCACCGAGAGAGGTTTGTGGACTCTGGTCTGCACGAGCGCATAACGATCACCAACCCCGGCTCGACCACCACCGCCGCCGAGCTTGAGCTCAGTTTCAGCGCTGACTTCGCCGCGATGCTCGCTGTGCGTGGAATCTCGTTCCGCATGCCACCTCCTACGGCAGCCTCCGAAAGTCCCACCGCGCGAGGCGTGCTGCTCAAGGACAGCGGCGGGTCTACGCGCGCAACCGAGGTCGTCATCCGGCCGGCCGGGACCCGGCACCACCTCGAGCTCGGACCGCGCGACCAATTCACGCTCACTGTGGACGCACTCCCAGAAGCGGGGCTCCACGCTCCCGATTTCGACACCGGACTGAACCGCATCCGAAACTCCTACCGCAGCTGGGCAGCTGATTGCGCGAGCTTCGAGACGGACGATCCCACGCTCAACGAGCTGCTGCTGCGGAGCCTCGACGACATGCGAATGCTGTGCGACCGCTACCCGACGGGCATTTACCCCACCGCCGGGTTGCCATGGTTCGCGGTGCCGTTCGGACGCGACGCCCTGTTCACGTCTTTGTATGCACTGCCGATCAACCCCGAGATCACGCGCGGTGCGCTGCGATTCCTCGCCGCGCACCAGGGACGCCGTGAAGACCCGGCCACCGAGGAGGAGCCTGGCAAGATCCTTCACGAGGTCCGCACCGGAGAGGTGGTCGAACGCGGGCTATGGCCTCACATCCTCTACGGCACGGTGGACGCAACTCCCCTCTACCTCTGCGCACTCGCTGAAACGGTCGACTGGACAAACGACACCGGGCTCTTCGACGAGCTGACGCCTGCGGCGCAGGCTGCGCTGGACTGGTGCCAGACATTTGGCGACGGGGATGGCGACGGTTACCTGGAATACTCAGTGGGCATCGAAGCCCGCAACGAGGGCTGGAAGGATTCCAACGACTCGCTGACGAACGTCGACGGCACGGACGTCGTGCGGCCCGCCGCCCTTTGCGAGGTGCAGGGGTACCTGCATCGCGGCTTGCTGGCGATGGCCCGCCTGAATCCGGGGCTGAAGCCCCAGGCGTCCGACCTGCGCCGCCGTTTCAACCGGGACTTCTGGATTCCCCGCGAGCGCTTCGTGGCCCAAGCACTGGACGGTGCCAGGAAACGCGTCGAAGCAATCAGCTCGAACCCCGGCCACTGCCTCTGGTCGGGCATCCTCAGTCCCGCGCATGCCGCCGGGGTCGCGGCCAGATTGGTGTCGCCCGAGATGTTTTCGGGATGGGGGATTCGCACGCTGTCCACTCGGGCGATCAACTACGACGCATGCAGCTACCACAACGGATCCGTGTGGCCTCACGACTGCGCGCTGGCGGCCGCAGGGCTGCGGCTGTACGGCTACACGAAAGAGGCGGAGCTGATCGCGAGGTCGGTCCTGGAGGCGGGTATGGCGTTCCCCGACCGCAGGCTCCCCGAGCTGTGGTGCGGCGACGATCGCGCGCCTGATTCGCTCCCGAACGATTACCGGAACAGCTGCAGCCCGCAGAACTGGGC
>DASXTG010000106.1:0-7182 GCA_036505515.1 Candidatus Dormiibacterota bacterium
GACGGTGACGTAGCCAAGGCCGCCGCGGCTAGCGTGCGTCGGGTCGAAGGCATGCGCGATCGCGTCGCCCGTGCCGTCGCGCGTCGGCAGCACGACCTCGACCCAGGCATGCGTCCCACCCTGGCCAAGCAGGTGGCCCGACACGTAGCGCGAAGGCAGTCCGCAGGCCCGGCAGAGCGCGAGCATGACGTGCGCGTAGTCCTGGCACACTCCGAAGCCCAGGGCCAGCGCTTCCGCGGCAGTCGTCCGCACACCCGTTACGTCGGCCCGATAAGTCATCGATTGGTAGACCCAGTCGTTGATGCGGTCGGCCAGCTCCAGACCCCAGAGCGCTGACGCTCCGAGCTCCTCCGCGATGCTCCGAATGCGGTCGTCCGCCGCGGTCAGCGCAGAAGGCTTCAGGAGGTAGGAGTCGGCGAGCCAGCCGTCGGGAATGCGGTGGGGCTGCGCTGCGTGGCGCTCGAGGGAGACCTCCGTCGTGAACTCGATCGAAGATGCGACACGGGGTGCGAACACGTCCACCACGACGTTGCCGAACCGGTCGAGACGGTCCTCAAAACGGGCTTCGTCGAGCCCGACGGAAACTTGGTGGCGCAGACGGCGCTGGTCGCCGAAGCGCTCCGGCGGGATGACGACGAGGCGGTGTTCCAGGTCTTGAATCGGCTCCGGGTACTCGTACCGGAACGTCTGCCGGATCAGGTAGGAGGCCCGGCGTGCGGCGGGCCAGTCGACAGAAGCCGGGTCGATCGCCATCACGCGGCCTCCGCAATGTCTGCCCAGACCGTCATCGAGCGAAAAGCGGCCGGCCCGAAGGTCGTCACCATGGCCACGTCGAGGGCATCGCGGCCGCGCCCGATGAGCACCCTGCCCACGCGCCGTGCGTTGTTGCGCGGGTCGAAGGTCCACCAGCGGTCGCCAAGCCAGACCTCCATCCACGCAGCGAAATCCATCGGGTCGGGGTTCGGCGGCACATCGATGTCGGGAAGGTAGCCGAAAACGTAGCGCGCGGGGATGTTTAAGCCCCGGCAAAAGCTGACCGCCAGATGCGCGAAGTCGCGGCAGACGCCCTTTCGGCTCTGGAAGACATCCATTGCTGTCGTCCCCGGGCTGCTGGCGCCGTGTTTGAACTCGACGTGGTCGTGTACCCAGTCGCAGATCGCCTGCACGCGCGACCAGCCAGGCTCGGTCTGCCCGAACAGCTGCCAGGCGGTGTCCATCAGCTCATCCGAGAGGCAGTAGCGGCTGGGCAGGGTGAAGTGGAGAAGCTCACCGGGGATCTCGCCCACCGGCACCTGGGGCGTACCGGAGCCGTCCGGGTCGGCGTCGCCCGGGACGGCGCAGACGGCGTCGTACTTGAGCGTCAGCGGCCCGTCCGGGACGACCAGCCGCTTGACCGGGTTGCCATACACGTCGGCGTACTCGTCCACCGGCAGCGGCGGCGTGGTCGCCCAGCTCTCGCTCACCAGCTGGTGCCGGGCGTCCGCGCGAGGGCGCACCTGGACAGTCATCGTGGCCGGCGCGCTCACGTCGTAGTTGAACTCGCAGCCGACCCGCACGTTGAGCATCTTTCCTGTTGCCGGAATCGCGCAGACACTATAGCTGTGGCCTCGATGAAATCCCTCAGCGCCAACTACCACACCAACGGGTTTTACGACGAAATGCTTGCGGGCGCGGGCCGGCCCAGGCCCGCCTACAGGCGCCTTTACGACAGCCTCAACCGGCTCGGGGCGAACGAGCTGGAGCGCCGCCACGAGCTCGCCATGCAGATGTTCCGCAACCACGGCATCACCTTCGCCGTCTACCCGGACGCGCAAGGCACGGAGAAGGTGTTTCCATTCGACATCATCCCTCGGGTGATCTCAGCCCGGACCTGGGCGCGGCTCGAGGCCGGCCTGAAGCAGCGCATGGCCGCATTGAACCTGTTCCTGGAGGACGTCTACAGCCGAAAGCTCATCCTCAAAGACCCAGCCATCCCGCGCGAGATCGTGCTGTCCAGCCCCCAGTACATGCGGGAGGTGGAGGGCCTCCCGGTCCCCCACGGCATCCACTGCCACATCGCGGGCATCGACCTCGTGCGCGACGAGAAGGGCGAGTTCTTCGTGCTCGAGGACAACCTGCGGACTCCGTCGGGCGTCTCTTACGTGCTGGCCAACCGCCACGTCATGAAGCGTGTGCTGCCCGACCTCTTCGCCGGCTACCCTGTGCGGCCGGTGGAGGGTTACGTCCACGAGCTCCTCCGCCATCTGCGCTGGCTGGCGCCCAAGGGAGTCGACGACCCCAGCGTCGTCCTGCTGACACCTGGCATCTACAACGCCGCCTACTACGAGCACCTCTACCTGGCCAAGCAGATGGGGGTCGAGCTGGTCGAGGGCACCGACCTGGTCGTCGATCAAGACCATGTCTTCATGCGTACCACCCATGGCCTGCGGCCGGTCCACGTCATCTATCGGCGGCTCGACGACGAGTGGCTCGACCCGATCTTCGGCCGCCAGGAATCCCTGGTCGGCGTCGCTGGGTTGGTGAACGCTTACCGCGCCGGCAACGTGGTCATCGCCAACGGGCTCGGCAACGGGGTGGCCGACGACAAGGCGGTGTACGCCCTTGTTCCGAAGATCATCCGGTACTACCTCGATGAGGATCCAGTCCTGCCCAACGTGGAGACATATCTGTGCGCCGTCGAGAGCGAGGCCCGCCACGTGCTCGCCAACCTCGACAAGCTCGTCGTGAAGACCGTCGACGCCTCGGGTGGCTACGGAATGCTGATCGGGCCGGCCTCGACCAGCGCCGAGCGCGAGGAGTTCCGGCGCCGCATCGAAGCCCAGCCACGTGCGTTCATCGCCCAGCCCGTGGTCTCGCTGTCGGTCCAGCCGGTGCTCGAGAACGGCACACTGCGCAGAACGCACCAGGACCTGCGCCCGTTCGTGCTGACCGGGCCCGACGTCCACGTCATCGCGGGCGGACTCACGCGGGTGGCGCTGAAGCCGGGCTCGCTGGTGGTCAACAGCTCCCAGGGCGGCGGGAGCCGCGACACGTGGGTGATGGCTGAAGACGACGACGATGCGCTGGGGCCTGACGGCGATGCTTAGCCGGGCGGCCACCTCGCTGATGCTGCTCGGCCGCCACCTCGAGCGCGCCGACCATCTGGCCCGGATCCTCGGCGTGCACGTGGCGCTGTCGCTCGACCGAACGGACGAGCCCGGGCCAGAGTTCTGGATCCGGTTCATGGAGCTTGCTGGATGGAGGGGCAGCGACACGGCCCACCGCGAGCAGGTGGTCGAGATGGTGGTCACCGGTTCGTTGGGCCCGTCTGTGCAGGCCAGCGTGGCGGCGGCGCGGCTGGCGGCGCAGGCCGTGCGTCCTTCGCTTCCCACGGAGCTCTACGAGCAGGTCAACACGCTGCATTGGCGCGTCCAGGAGGGCGGGTGGCAGCCAGACCTATATCCGTTTCTCATGGATGTCCAGCTGACGGTGCGGCTGGTGGACGGCCTCCTCGAGGACACGATGCCGCACGACGAGGCCAGGGACTTCGTTCGTCTCGGCAAGTTTGTCGAGCGCGCGGGCAACGTGACGGCGCTGGTCACTCGAAAGTCGGCGGAGCTGCATGACGCCCCCGAGGACGCGCTCGAGTGGACGGCGGTCCTGAAGTCGTGCTTCGCTTTCGAGTCTTACCAGGCCCGCTACTCCGGTGGTGTCACCCCTGAGAACGTGATCGAGTGCCTGCTGCTGGACGCCGAGCTTCCGCGATCGGCCCGATTTGCGGCGGCAGAGGCGGGGGACTCCGTGGCGAGAATCGACGGGCGCGGGCGCCGGACGCGACCCCGGCGCCTCCTGATCCGTCTCGAGTCGATGTTCGAGGAGGCAGAACCGGCTCGGGTGGCTGAGCAGCCGCGCGACTTCAACACCGAGTGCCGGGGCATACTGCGCCAGCTCGAGGCTGCCCTCCGTGAGACGTACTTCCACCCGAGTCGCGTTCCCGCCGGGGTTCTGGGCGATGAGGGCCGGGCGATGCCCCAGCAGCAGCAGCAGGTCCAGGTGCGTTCATGAAGCTCGAGATCGTGCACATCACCAGGTACCGGTACTCGGGCGCGATCGCGGAGACTGTGATGGAGCTGCGGCTGCGTCCGATGGACGGCAACAGGCAGCGGTGCCTGGAGTTCGACCTGGAGATCAGCTCCGGCATCGAGCCGCGTTCATACCGCGACGGATACGGCAACAACGTCCACTACTTCAACCTCGTGCGCCCGCACAAGCGACTGGCCGTGAAGAGCAGATCGGTGGTGGAGACTGGCGTCGCGCCAGATGTAGACCCGGGTGAGGAGCTGGTCACCGACTTTCTGCGTTTTCGTTCGCCTGTGAAGGACGTGGAGGGCGTGCGTGAGCTGGCGAGCAGGCATTCGATCTCCGATCCGACCGCGCCCGCCGACGTGGAAGGGGCCCTGGACGAGCTGACCATCACCATCAGCCGCGACTTCGAATACAACCGCGCGGTCACGAATGTCTACAGCTCGGTCGACGAGGTGCTCGCCTTGCGGGCGGGCGTGTGCCAGGACTTCGCGCATCTATTCATCGCTGTGGCGCGAGCGATGGGCGTGCCCGCCCGTTACGTGAGCGGCTACATCCACGACCCTCACGGGCAGGCGCGGAGCGCTTCGCATGCATGGGCTGAGGCGTGGGTGCCGGACAAAGGTTGGATCGGCTATGACGCCACCCACCCGGTGCAAGTGACCGAGAACCATGTGCGCCTGGCGGTGGGTCGCGACTACAGCGACGCCGCGCCTACGCGTGGGATCTATGTCGGGTCAGCCTTCGGGACGATGGACGTCAGTGTGAGGACGCGCGAGCTGTAGCCAATAACCCGCGTGTGCATGCACACGCGGTCTTCGAGGTCCTCGCAAACCCGCGAGTGCCGGCACTCGCGGCCCCGGGCTAGAAGCGCCGGCCGCGCACGAGGTCGATCGAGAAGCTGGCGGTGTCGGCGATCAGCATCACCGCCATCACGCCCGCCTCCACCGGATCGCTGACCACCAGGTCCGCCGCCTCGGGCACCGACCCGGCCATGTTGGTGCAGACGACGATGATCCCCGCCTCGCGTATCTCTCGCACGGCGTTGGCGATGTCGCCGCCCATCAGCGCGCCGGCCAGCACCAGCGCACGCGCACGGTGCAGTCGCGCCACCGCTCGCACCGCCGCCGCCAGCTGCTCCTCCCCCACGAGCGGGATCGTGTCTACCGAGATGCGCTCCCCGCGGATGTTGTGGCGATCCGCCTCCGAGATCGCGCCCTGCGCCACCATGCCCACCTGCGCGCCGCCGCCGATCACGATCACGCGCTTGCCGTAGATGCGCTGGAACGTCGGCACCGCGCTGACCTCGGTGATCCCTTCCAGCGCCTGGAGATCTCTCACCAGCTGGGCTTCGTCTGACGCACCGGTGACCTCGAGCTGCAGCTGAGCCGTCGCCTCACGGTGGGCGCCGCCGGCCACGTAGGTGATGTTCGCCCCATGGCGGAAGATGACCTCAGTCACCCGGTAGAGCACGCCCGGCTCGTCGCGGGCCGCGACCAGCAAGCCGAGCACTGCGGGTTCTGCCACGCCGAGAAGATAGCGGCGTTTACGCCTCCGCGGCGTGCGGCCACCGCGGAGCGCCGAGCTCGCGGGAGATCCCGCGGGCGGCCTCACCGACCGACGCGGCCAATCCCTTGGCCAGCCCGCGCGGAAAGATGCGCTCGGTCGCATCCACCACGCCGATGGCTCCGACCGCCGCGCCGCCATGGTCGAAGATGGGAGCCGCCACGCTCGATTCGCCCAGCACCGCCTCGTCGCGCTCCGTGGCGACGCCCTGGTCACGTATCGATGCCAGCTCGTCCCGGAGGGCAGCCTCCTCGAGGGTCTGCTTGGTCAGGCGCGGAAGGGGCTCGGCCAGCAGGTCATCGACCAGCTGCAGGGGCGAGAAGGCGAGGATCGCCTTCCCCAGAGAGCTTGCATGCAAGGGCAGCTGCAGGCCGACCTCGAGCACGGCGAAGGCTGTGTCGGGCCGAAACACGTGATGGACGACAACCACGCTCGATCCGTGCATGACGCCCACTCGCACGGCCGCCGCGGTGCGTGACGCCAGCCGGTCGGCATAGCCGATGGAGCGCGCTCGCAGCTCGTTGAGGTCGAGGTACGAATACCCGAGCTGCAGCAGGCCCGGCCCGAGCTGGTACTTCTCGGAGTACGCGTCCTGCTCGACGAACCCATGAGACTGCAGGGTCTGGAGCAGCCCGTGGACGGTTGGACGCGCCAGGCCCAGCCGGTCTGCGAGCTCGCTCACCCCCAGCCGCCGCGGCCCGCTGGCCAGGGCCTTGAGGATCGCCGTGGCGCGGTCGAGGGACTGGATGGAGGATCTTCGTCCCCTGGCATTATTCGGCATTGCTGAATTCCTGTCGGTAGTGTAGACTACACACGACGTCTGGAACGGACTCCGATAGGCCCATTGGGGAGTGAACGAATTGGTCGGGATTGTACTGGTGTCCCACAGCCTTGAACTGGCGCGCGGCCTCGCCGACCTCACCTCGCAAGTCGCCGGGACCGAGGTCAGGGTCGAGCCGGCGGGCGGTGGTCCGGGAGGTTCGCTGGGCACCAGCGGTGACATTGTTCGCCAGGCCATCGCCCGCGCCGATACCGGCCAGGGCGTGGTCGTGCTGGCCGACCTTGGCAGCGCCGTCCTCACCGTGCGGCATCTGCTGGAGAGCCAGACCAACGGCCACATCCGCCTGGTCGACGCGCCCTTCGTAGAGGGTGCGGTGGCGGCTGCGGTGATGTCGTCGGCGGGTCAGCCGCTCGACGACGTGGCCCGTGCGGCCGAAGAGGCACGTGGTGCCAGCAAGTTCTGAGTCCACCGTCGTCATGCCCGAAGGCGTAGCCCTCCACGCTCGTCCGGCCGCGACCTTTGTGAAGACCGCGCTTCGATTCAGGTCTCGTGTGATAGTGGGCTCGGACGGCAAGGTTGCCGACGCCAAGAGCATCCTCGCCGTGCTCGCGCTTGGAGCGCGCGGGGGCACGGTGCTGAAGCTGGTGGCTGAAGGTGAAGACGCGCCTGCCGCGCTAGACGCTCTTACCAGCTGCGTCAGCGGTCTCGTCGAGTAAGCGGGCCTTAGAGCCTTCGCGGCAGGCCGCGAAGTCCAGCTCGCGAATCCACCGGCG
>DASXTG010000107.1:0-17370 GCA_036505515.1 Candidatus Dormiibacterota bacterium
ACTCGGGCCGCTGGTAGACTTAGCCGCCGTCGGTCCCGTGGTGTAGCCTGGCCAAACACGCGGCCCTGTCAAGGCCGAGAACGCCGGTTCGAATCCGGTCGGGACCGCCACGATCCCCCACCACGGGGAACACTATTGGCAAGGGCTCGGAGAGGTGGCCGAGTGGTTGAAGGCGGCGGTCTCGAAAACCGTTATGGGTCACTGGCCCATCGAGAGTTCGAATCTCTCCCTCTCCGCCACACTCGTCGAGCCGCCTTGGCCGTATTGACATGCCCGCTGCTCGGTGTTAAATGAGGCCTGGGTTCGCGCCGCCTCGGTTGCGACAACTGGGTTCGAGGGGGATGTGAAATGAAGCGCTTGACCGTTTCGTCCCTGGTAGCCATCGGTCTCCTGTTGGTGTCTGTCGCGCCGGCGAATGCCGATGCTGGCTCGCCCGGCAGCACGTTCCCGGAGCAGCCCGGCACAAACCTCGCGGCCGGGTGCAATGCGGTCCTCTCGAACCCAGGGACCGGTGCCGGTGTGCCCGCTTCGCCGACCGCGGGTGCAATCACCGGAGGTCTGGTCGCCGACGCCTGCTTCGGTGGATGAGCGTCTCATCAGCTGACTGCGACCGCTAGCGGCTGGCGGCTCGCTTCGTACAAGAAGTCCCCGGACCCGCGCGTGGCGGGTTCCGGGGACTGTCGTCGTGCGCGACTACTGGTTTCTAGAGGTTGCAGGACGCCGAGTAGTCGGAGTTGACCTCGCCGGTCACTCCGTTTCGCGCCGAACCCAACACGTTGTCACCGAAGTACGGCGGCTGGCCGGGCACGGGATTGGACGGGGTGCCGCCCGCATAGGGGCTGAACGCTCCGAAAGCACCATGACCGGCGTCACAGACAGTCTGCGCCGCAGGCGGCGGGTTGTAGTCGGCGCTGACCGTGACCGCCCCGAAGAACGACATCAAACCGACAACTGAACTGACTGCGAGAAGCTTCTTCATCCTCTCCCTCTCCCTTCTGGTCATGCGAGGCGAACGTGGACTTGCTGCCCGATCCTAACACCGCCGCCCAGACTCACCACCTGAGACCCGACATCGACACGTTCGCCGGGACCGCCAAAGTGCAAACACTCGGAACCCGAGTTCGTAAAGCATCTACGATGCCCCGCCAGCTTCGGGGCTCGTTGACACGCGCGACGGAAATCCGACGTGTCAAGCGATGGTGACGGGCAGGTTGTTCACGTAGGAGTGTCCTTCTCTGCGGCGCTGTCCTTGTTCTTGGCGGGTCGCCGCTCCCTCTTCGCCACGGGAATGATGCCGGTATCACCCAGAACGACAGTGTTGCCTCCCGTGGCGCCGAGTTGCTGCAGAAGTCGTAGCTGCATGAGCGCCGGATTGTCCTCGATCATCCGAGCGGCATTCGCGAGATTGCGCAGAGCTGCTGTCTCGCCGCGGGCCTTCTCGAGCGCCGCCAGACCTTCCTTGCGAGCTGCGACCTCCTGGGCGAAGATGCGCTTCAGGTCGCCCGGCAGCATCAAATCGCGCACATCGATGGACGTGACCTTCAGGCCAAAGGCTAGCGCTGGCTGCGCAGACGCCTCGAGGACCTTTAGCCCAACATCAGTGCGCCCAGCGATGAGCTCTTCGAGCGATCGGCTGCTGACGATCTGCCTAAGGGCCACCTGAATAAGCGCGTACACCGTCGTGGTGTAGTTCTGAACTTGATTAATGGCAGCCGCGGGGTCAACGACCTCAACACCGGCGATCAGGCTCACTTTGACTCCTATCCCGTCAGACGTGAGTAGTTCCTGACCCGGGATCGCCAGGACATACGGCCGCACGTCGACTTTTGTGATTGTGCCTCCGCGCCGAGTGACCCAATGGGTCCCGGGCTGCAGAGTGCCAATGAACCGACCACGCCGGTAGCGCAACCCACGTTCGAACTCGAACACGGTTACGCGCCTCGGCGACCAATAGAGAAGCGCCGCCGCGGCGATAACAAGGGCCAGGATTGCGATCTGGAAAGGCATAGGTTAAGGGAGGAATTCTAGGGCCTCACCTCGAGGAGTCACCGCCAGACGGCGGGGGTCTAAACCCGCATGGCCATCTGCCGGCTGCGCGCGGCGCCGACTCCCCGAGGCTTGGCTCGGAACGCTTTTCAGGCAAGGTGGGGCCGATCGCAAACCAGTGCCGGAGATTCCGGCGCCAGTGCTTGGTTGTCCCCGGCCCGGGATTATCCCACGCATGGCTAGCTCTGGATTCAACGGCGAGTGCCGGCTCCGGCGGGCTTCAAGACTCATCCAAACCCGCCGGTGCACGCACCGGTGGGAAATTCGAGGAATCAGATGAACGCGATCGCTTCGTAGATCGGGCCGCGGTCAAACCAGTCGCCCGAGAACGTCACGTGCATGGCGTTCTGCTCCCAGGGATCGTTGACCCAGTAGTCCGAAGCGCCGTTCAGCCCGGTCAGCGTCACGAAGTGCGTGCCACCGGTGGGCAGGTTCATGCCGACGACGACCGGATGCCCGGCGCCGACATGTGCCCTGATCCATGCGCCGTTGGGTTTCCAGTTGATGATCGTCGTATGGCCGGGAATGTTCAGCGCCGAGTTGAAGATCGATCCCCCGCCGTCGAACCAGCCCACGTTGGCGGCGACCGTCGCAGGCGTGACCGACCCGTAGCCGAAATGCGAGTAGACCATCGCCAGGTCGGCCAGCAGACAGCCGATCTTCCAGACGGGATGTGGCGCTGGACCGACAACGTTTGACGCCCATCGCGCGTCGCGCTGGTTGAAATACACACCCCAGCTGTCCTTCAGCGGCCGCGCCTCGAGGATCAGCCGCTCCGTGCTGCCGCCGCCGCTGCCCGCACCGGCAAGCCCTCGCGCGATGTCCCACAAGGGCCACGTCTGGGACGCGGCAAGCGCCGGCGCGCTTCCCCACGCGTGGACATCACCATGGCGGTCCAGCACCCAGCCGCCGGGCGAATCGGCGGGAGCGGCTGTCCAGGCAACGATCGAGTCGGCCACGTCCTGGCCCGGCCAGACCGCGTTGCCGGTTACCGGTGGAGCGCCGCCGAACGGATGGATCCCGCCCGAATAGTCGAGTGTGTAGCCCTGCACGAACGATCGATTCCGGCCGGGGATGAGCACTACTCCGCGTGCGACGTCCTTGCTCCACGTCGAGTTGGCCAACACCGCCCGAGCACCGCCGAAGGCATGGATCCCGCCGTAGCCATCGAGCGTGTATCCCATGACGTTGGCGGGGGTGCTGCTTGCCGTGAGGACCAGGCCGCGAGCGATGCCTTTGGTCGGCCACACCGCATTGCCGGCGACCGGCGGCGCGCCGCCGAACTGATGAATTCCGCCGTCAGCGTCCAGCAGGTAGCCCGCCGGGTGGCTGTTCGAAGACCATGGCGCCAGCACGATCTGGCGCGCTCCGATCCAGTGCGGCCAATACACGCCACTATCCACCGCCGGCGCCGCGCCGACCGGGTGCAGGCCGCCCCAGCCATCCATGACGTAGCCGCCACTGCCGTCCGGAAATAGGGCGAGGCTGAAAGCGATGTCTTTGGTGGGCCAGGAGGCGGTCGTCGACATCGCCGGCGACGCTCCCACAGGGTGGACGCCGCCCCACCCGTCCAGTACGTATAGATGGTTCTGATTGTCGATCGGAGGTTGCACATGCGCCGCCGCGATGTTGATCGCGCTGCGGGCGGCGCGAGTCCACGCCGCGGTGCTCAGGATGTTGAGGAGGAAGACCACGAGCAGGGTCGCGCCGAGGGCGGAGCCGGCCATGAGTCCGAGTACCTTCCGGCGTGCCAGCATGGCGCGCGGATCGTAGCTCATGGCAAAGTATCCCGCACCGGTAACGATCTCGTGATCGAAAGCCTCCAGGCGGCACGCACGGTCTTGCTTTTGTCTCTCCTGCTGTTCGTGGTCGCCTTTGCCACCCACGAGGTGATGCATCTCGCGGTCCTCTACGCGGTCGGCGGGCAGGGCGCTCTCGTGGTCCGGCCCTGGCGGCTGGCCGTGGTCGACCTGACCATCTACGCGGTCCACGTGCAGCCCGATCAACCTGTCGGCACCGTGCGCCAGGCGCTCGTCAACTTCCTTGGTCCGTCGCTTGCAGCGGTGCCGCTGGCGGCGCTGCTTGCCTATGTGCGGGAACCCGTGGTGCGTGCCGCAGTGATTGGCAACGTAGCCATCCTGGCTTTCTTCGCGATCATCGAAACGGTCGACTACCTCGTGGAGACAATCTTCGACGTCGACTTTCCGATCCTCACGACCCCGGAGTTCAACTACGGGGTGCCGGCCCTGATCATCCTCATCGCTGTTTACGCCGCCGCGCGATCACACCACTGAGGTGCAGGTCGGCACCGGGTGCAGCCCTGCCTGCGCGCCGCCGCCACACGCCCACGCGCGGCCTTCGAACACGGCAAGCTGAAATCCGTGCCGCGGCACGAGCATGGTCTGCGGGGCGCTCCATTGGCCTGCGGTCATGTGAACCAGTTGAACGACCACCTTGGACTCAGCGGCATCCTCACCACCCATGACCACGACCGTGCCGTC
Source organism: Candidatus Dormiibacterota bacterium (assembly GCA_036505515.1). Taxonomy (GTDB): domain Bacteria; phylum Chloroflexota; class Dormibacteria; order Dormibacterales; family Dormibacteraceae; genus DASXTG01. The sequence goes on from DASXTG010000107.1 coordinate 4,548, forward strand.
GTCCAGCGCGACAGCCCCCGCACCGCTGGTGGATCGCGGCAGGTTTGGGGTGGGGGCCCAGGACCTGCTCGCGGGGTTGAAGCAGTCGACGCGCGCCGTGTTGGGTGACCGTCCGCCGGCGACACAGACGCTTCCCGCAAACACAAACCCTGCGACGTGGTTCCGCGGCGCAGGCAGCGACCCCAGGTCGGTCCATGCACCAGACGACGGGTCATATTCCTCGACTGGGGCGACGTTCGCTGAAACGGTGTTTCCGCCGATCGCATAGAGCCGGCCTTCAAATGCGATGAGCGCGTGACCACCACGCGGGTGCCGCATCGGGCGCAGCTCCGTCCAGGACGCGCCGTCCAGCCTGAACAAGCGCGCGCTGTCGCGCCCAAAGCTGTGACCGCCCGCGACGTACACGCGGCCGTCCAGCGTCGCTGCCGAGGTGTGATCGAGACCCAGCGGCAGGCGCGGACCCGCGCTCCACCTCGAGCCATCGAAAACCCAGACTGTCCGCAGGCTGTTGCCGGCGGCGTCGAAGCCGCCGATCACGTACAGCTGGCCGCTCGCCGAGGCGGCCCCCGCCTCCTCCAGCGCCGCCGGGAGTGGAGCCTCCATCCGTTGCGGCGCTACCGGCGACGGGGACGCCGATGGCGATTCGACGCCCAGGCTCGCAGTCGAAGCAGGGGAGGGCGATGGACTCGGGCCGGAGCCGCCGCAGGCCGCTAACGCTGCCGCGAACAACAGCGCCAACGCTAACCTTGACTCCTTGAACCGCCTGGGCATCCGACGCACCATGTTCGCCTAAGTAGAGAGGAACCCATAGCAAAGGCCGCTGCAGACATAACCAGCCGGGGCGCGCTGCTCGAGCGGGGGCGAGACCTGGCAACGCTCGTGGAACAGCTGGAGCTCGTGGCCGCCACGTCTCGTGGCCGGTTCGTGGTGGTGGGCGGGGAGGCCGGTGTCGGCAAAACCGCCCTCGTCCGCAGGTTCGCGGACGATCGCCGGAACAGCGCACGCGCCCTCTTCGGCGCCTGTGACCCTCTGTTCACCCCTCGGCCGCTGGGGCCGCTCGTCGACGTGGCGCAGGCGATTGGGGGCGCCTTTCTCGAGCTGGTTCTGGCCGGTCGGCGGCCGTACGACGTGATGACCGCGCTGATGGAGGAGCTGCGGAGTGACGCCCCGGCGATTCTTATCCTCGACGACCTCCAGTGGGCGGACGAGGCCACCCTCGATGTGCTGCGGCTGCTCGGGCGCCGCCTCGAGGCCGTGCCGGCGCTGATCGTGGCGACGTACCGCGACGATGAGATTGGCCGGTCCCATCCCTTGCGGCTTCTGCTGGGCGAGCTGCGAGGTGACGGAACGGTCAGAATCAAGCTTGCCCCGCTATCGCATGCGGCCGTCACCGAGCTCGCCCGGACCTCGCAGGTCGACGCTCACGAGCTCTATCGCCAAACCGGCGGCAACCCGTTCTTCGTGACCGAGGTGTTGGCCGCCGGCAATGCGCTGATACCGCTTAGCGTGCGAGACGCAGTGCTGGCGAGGGCCGCGCGCGTGTCACCCGAAGGCACGGCGCTGCTGGAAGCGGTTGCCATGGTCCCACCGCGCGCGGAGCTGTGGATGCTGGAGGAACTGGCGCCCGAGGCCTACAACCGGCTGGACGAATGCATAACGGCGGGCATGCTGTCGGCCGAGGCCTCCGGGATCAGGTTTCGCCATGAGCTGGCGCGACTTGCCATTGCCGAGTCGGTGAGCCCCGACCGAGCGCTGGCTCTGCACCGCCGCGCGCTTGTGATCCTGGGTTCGCCGCCGGCGGGTGCCCCAGACCTGACGCGCCTCGCCCATCATGCCGAGGCGGCCGGCGACGCGGGCGCCGTTCTGCGTTTCGCGCCGGCAGCTGCGGCCCGTGCCTCCGCTCTGGGCGCGCACCGGGAGGCGGCGGCGCAATACGCCGTCGCGCTTCGTTACGCGGAGACGCTGCCACTCGAGCGACGTGCGGAGCTCTTTCAGAAGCACTCGCACGAGGTGTACCTCATCGACAGGTTCGACCCGGCCATCGCATCCGAGCTCGAGGCGCTTCGCCTCTATCGAGAGCTCGGCGATCGGCGCAAAGAGGGCGACTCGCTGCGGAGGCTGTCTCGTCTGCAGAGATGCGGTTCACAGAGCCGCGAGGCTGATGGGTCGATTGCGACGGCGGTTTCCATTCTCGAGAACTTTCCTCGAAGCCTGGAGCTCACCGAGGCCTTGTGCCAGTTGACCCTGGTCCAGATGAACGCCGACGACTTCGACGGCACGATGCGAACCGGCCGCCGTGCGTTGGAGCTGGCGGAAGACCTCGGACACACCGAAAGCCTGGTTAACGTCTTGAACTCGGTCGGCTCGATGGAGATGGTAAGTGGCGCTTCTGGCGGGCGTGAAAAGTTGCTGCGCAGCCTCGAGATGTCGCTGGAAGCTGCCCTCGACGAGCAAGTTGGCCGCGCGTACCTCAACCTGGCGAGCGGACTGGTTCGTCTGCGCTCGTACGAGGGTCTCGACGTCCTGATCGAGCAGGGCATCGACTACTGCACCGGGCGTGGTCTCGACCTCTGGCGCCTCTATCTTTATGGCTCCCGCGCGGTTGCGGAGCTGCAGCGCGGCCGTTTCACAGAGGCCGCGCAGACGGCTGAGCTCGTCATGCGCAACAGTCCGAGTCCGCTCCCCAAGTTCGATCCGCTTGTCGTGACCGCGATGGTCAGGGCCCGCCGGGGCGACCCCGATGTGTGGCAGCCCCTGGACGAGGCGACCTCCACCGCGCAGGCCAACGGTGTGCTCCAGTACATGGTGCCGGTGAGCGCGGCCCGCGCTGAGGCTGCATGGCTCGAGGGCAGGCCCGACGCTGTCGGGCCGGAGACCGAGGCAGCCTTACGGTCTGCGATTGATCGCAAGGCCGGCTGGCTCGCCGGCGAGCTCGCGGTCTGGCGCCGCAGAGTCGGGATCCACGACGAGCTCGAGGTTGACGTGGAACCGCAGTACGCGGCCGAGCTGGCAGGCGACTGGGACCGCGCGTTCCGGTTGTGGACAGAGCTCGGCTGCCCTTACGACGCGGCGGTGGCTCTCTCCTTCTCGGATGACGAATCGTCCCTGCGCCGGGCGCTCGCTGAGCTCCAAAAGCTCGACGCGCGCGCACCGGTGACGATCGTTGCCCGCAAGCTTCGCGAGCGGGGAGTCCGCGGGCTGCCTCGAGGGCCGCGAGAAGCCACGCGCCAGAATCCTGCCCACCTCACCGTGCGAGAGCTAGAGGTGCTCGACCTTGTCGCCAAGGGCTTGCGCGACGCGGAGATCGCCGAGCGCCTATTCCTATCAGAGAAGACGGTCCACCACCACGTCTCGGCGATCCTCCGCAAGCTCGGCGTCAGCACGCGCACCGAGGCGGCCGCACAAATTAGGTAACGCTCGGCCGCAATCTGGGTAGCACTGCCGATTCGGCATCGGCCCCCGCGCTCCTACCTTCGGATCAGCAACAGTCAACCAACAGCTGGAGGAAGGTAGATGCCGAGATACATCGTCGAGCGCACGTTCAATGACGGGCTGCACATCCCCGTCAACGCCCAGGGGGCGCAGGTGTGCCTCACGGTCGTCGACCACAACGCGGACGAGGGCGTGACCTGGGTTCACTCATATGTGAGCGAGGACAAGGCCAAGACCTTCTGCGTCTATGACGCGCCGAACCCGGAGGCGATCCGCAAGACCGCCGGCAAGAACTCGCTGCCGGTGGACAAGATCACGCAGGTCACTGTCCTAGACCCCTACTTCTACCGCTGAAAGGAGGATGTGAGATGCGCAAATGGTTACTCAGGGCATGGGTCGGATCCGCCATCGTCACAGCCCTGCTCACGATGCTCGTCATGCCGGCCGCAGCGGGGCAAGCGGACCTGGCCACGGTCCGGAACGCCACGGCGAGCTTCCATGACCTGGACAAGGCCCAGGCGGCCGGATACCACCCGCTGCTCCCGTGCTTCGACCTTCCTGGAGTCGGTGGCATGGGCCAGCACTACGTGAACCTTTCGCTGCTCGACGCCACGGTGGAGCCGTCACAGCCGGAGGCGCTCGTCTATGAGGTCGACGGCAACACGCTGAAGCTGGGTGCCGTCGAGTACATCATCCCGCAGTCCGCGTGGACGTCTTCGCAGCCGCCGAGCCTGCTGGGGCGCTCATTCACACGAAACGACACCCTTGGCCTCTGGGTGCTGCACGCCTGGATATGGAAGCCCAATCCCGATGGGATCTTTGCCAACTACAACCCGAGCGTGAAGATGTGCCCCGGCCACTAGGCAACTGAACGGGCAGGTGGGCTTACCTCCCCATCCTCTGGGGAGGTCGGCTCGCCCCCGCAGCGGGCCAGCCGGGTGGGGAGCGAACAAAGGGCCTGACGCGGGGAGACCCTACTCCCCCAGGCGGCACATGAAGCGGATCACGGCTTCAATGCCGCGGTGGTAGTTGCTCACTACCAGACGCTCGTTGGGTGAATGCGGCGCAGAGTCCGCCTGCGCGATCCCGCTGATCACCAAGGGCGCGCCCACCGCCTCCTGGAAGTCGACCGCGACCGGGATCGAGCCGCCGATCCGAACCAGTGCGGTCTCCGAACCGAACGCGGCTGCATACGCGTCCTTCAGCGCCTGTGCTGCGGGGGAACCGGCATCGCATGTCACCGACCGGGCTGAGCTGCGCAGTTCCACGCTCACGGTCACGCCCGGCGTCGTCAGGGTTTGGACGTGCTTCTCGAGCGCGGCCAGCATGACTTTGGGATCCTGGTCGGGCACCAGCCTCATGCTCACCTTGGCAAAAGCTTGCGCCGGGATGACCGTCTTCTCGCCCTTGCCTGTGAACCCGCCCAAGATGCCGTTGGCGTCGAGCGTGGGCCGGCTGCCGGTGCGCTCCAGGGCCAGGAAGCCAGGCTCACCCTCCAGGGCGGGGGCTCCCGACAGCTTCAGCATCGCTTCCTGGTAGCGCCTGTCCTTTCGCTTCCAATCCGCAAGCTCCTCGTCGCTGGGCGGTTTTACGCTGTCGTAGAAACCGGGGATCGTGATGTACCCGTCGCGATCCTTCAGCTCGGCGATGATGCGGGCGAGCGTGTTGATGGGGTTCGGGGCGACGCCGCCGTACATGCCCGAGTGGAGGTCGACACCCGGGCCGCTGGCATGCAGCTCCACGTAGAGAAGTCCGCGGAGCGCGGTGGCGAGCGTGGGGTGGTCGTCCTCGTCGAACCCGCTGTCCCACACCAGGACTGCGTCCGTCTTCAGCTTCGATCCGTTCGCGCGCAGGTAGTGGGGAAGTGACTCGCCGGAGATCTCCTCCTCGCCCTCGAGGATGAAACGCAGGTTGATCGGCGGCCCGCCGGCGGCAAAGAGGTGCTCGACCGCCTTCACGGTGACCATGTGGTTGCCCTTGTTGTCGGCGCTGCCGCGCGCATAGACGACGCCGTCGCGGATCTGGGGCTCGAATGGCGGGGAGGTCCACTCGTCAAGCGGGTCGGGCGGCTGCACGTCGTAGTGGCCGTAGATAGTGAGGTGGGGCTTGCCCGGCATACCGTTCCAGTCCGCGATGACAATTGGCAGCCGGTCCTTCAGCACCTCCACGATCTCGGCCTTCATTCCCGTCCTGGCGAGGCGGTCGCGCAGCCACTCGGCGTTGCGCAGGCAGTCGCTACGATGCTCGGGCAGAGTGCTGACCGACGGGATCCGGAGCTCGTCGAACAGGTCGGCGAGGTCAGCCTCGCGCGCGGCGACTGCCCTGGCCAGGGCGGCCTCCTGCAGCACCTGGGTCGTGGCCACGCTTACTTCAAGCCGCGCGAGCGCTTGATCTGCTGGGCGTGGTCGTGTCCGTGGGCGGCGTAAATGGTCAGCCAATTCTCGACGGAATACTGGCCGCTCTCGTCATGCGTCCCGGTGCGGCGCCATTGCTCTTCGGTCAGCCGGTCGAGGATTTGGGCAGTGGTCTCGCGCGCCCAGCGCATGGCTTCCAGCGACGGCTCGATCGGGCGGTCGGAGGTGAGCTTGCGCGCGAACTCGACCTCGTTGTAGCCCTGGATCACGGGGTGGTCTTCAGCGATCAGGCGGCGCAGCCGGATCGCGGACATCATCTCGCTGTCGCCCAGGTGATGAGCAATCTGGCGTGGCGTCCACTCGCCGGAGGCCGAGCGATCGAGCTCGTCCTCCTTCAGGCCGTGCAGCGCCTGCATGACCGCGCCGTGGCCTTCCTTGTAGCGCCGGATCAGCGCCGACCGCTCAGTTTTCTCCATGGATGGAGATTGTGGACGACACCGGACGCGCCGCGCGCGGCGCTAGTTGTTCGGCGGGGCTTCGCTGATGTCGGCGAGGGCCGATTTCTTATCGCGCTGCATGACGAGGTCGCCTAGCGAGATCACCCCTACCGGCCGGCCGCTCTCGACCACCGGTACGCGCCGGATGGCCTTCTCGCGCATCATCTTCTCGACTGTGTCGACATTCTCGTCGGCCTCGACAGTGGCGACGTCGGTGCTGCAGATCTCGCCAAGCGTCACCGACGCCGGGTCGCGCCCGTCGGCGATGACGCGCACCACGATGTCGCGATCGGTGACCACGCCGCAGATCTCACCGTTCTTGACCACGATCACGTCGCCGATGTTTTGATCGCGCATAGAGCGCGCCGCATCGATAGCCGAAGCCGAATCCTGGAGAAGAACTGGCTGCGGGGTCATGAGTTCACGAACTGACTGGGCCATGGATCACTTTCTCCTTTGTGCGTGCGGGACCACGCGGGCGCGCACGTGCCCTCAATTCGATAACGCCTAGCTCCAGACCTCCTACCTGTTTGGAGGCGCTCCGACCCTAGGCGAGCGGGATGCCCACTCCCGAGACGCCGAGGGGCTCGGCGTGCCGGGTCAGCATGCCGACCAGGAAGCCGAGCACACGGTCGGCCGACGAGGAGCCGGAGATATTCGCCAGCAGCGTTGGCGGCGGGCTGCTGAAAGCGCCCAGCGCGCCCGGTTTGGCGATGCGCGCGAAGCCACGAGTTCCGGCCCCCTGGAAGGTGACGCGGACGCCCGCGTAGCGGTCGCCGGAGTGGACCAGGGTCAGCGGGTTGCGGCGCCGGACCTCCCAGGCCCGGATCTCCTGCCGGGCGATGCGGCGTTCGAGCGTGGTCAGGAATCGCTTGCCGCCAGGGTCCTTGGTGGCATAGATCGCGACCAGCACGCGAAAACAATAGGCGTGTTGAGACCGATTCTGCCGCGCTTGCCCAAACGCTCAGGGACCCCCGGCACTCGCGAGGACAACCAGTTGGAGCCGGCGACAGGAATCGAACCCGTAACCTGCTGTTTACAAAACAGCTGCTCTGCCAATTGAGCTACGCCGGCTGGAATACGAATTGTGGCGCTTGAAGCGACTCGGTCACATTCTCCATGTGCTCTACGTCATAGGTAGTGTCGAACGAATTCAAACAATCTCTTAAGGAGGCATGACGATGAGCTTGCAGATGACCCACGTCACGCTCGGGGTCGAAGACATTAACCGGGCGAAGATGTTCTACAGCGAGGGTATGGGTTGCACGATCGACCAGGATCATCCTGGGTTTGTTTCACTCAAACTCGGCGACAGCTCGGTCAAGCTGGGGCTGTACACGTGGGACGCGCTCGCTGCCGATGCCGGCGTGCCGGCCGACGGCAGCGGTTTCCGCGGCGTCACGCTCAGTTACGTCGTTCCGGGCGGCGACAAGCCGGGGACCAACAGCGACTCTGAGAAGCAGGTCGCCGATGTAATCGCTCAGGCGAAACGTGCCGGGGCAACAATTCTCAAGCCGGCACAGAAGGCTCAATGGGGTGGATACTTCGGCCACTTCAGCGATCCCGACGGCTATATCTGGAAAGTCTCCGGCTATTAGCCGTACCCCGTAGAGCGGTTCGCGGCGCCGTCTGCGACGGCGGCGCCGCGGTCAACCCGCTCCATCTAATTACGCAGGAGGCTCTCTTGCCGTGCTCGGCCGTAAGAACTACACAAGAGGAAATTGACCAAGGCACGGCTGCGCTCGCTCAGCAGCTTGCCGCGTACAAGAAGCCTGCCAAAGCCGGCGTTTTTCGCCGAGCTAAAGCGAAGGTTTGGGTAGAAGGATCCGGTGATTTGGCGCCTGCGCAAGTATCTGCCGGAACGCTACGGGCAGCCGTGCCGAGTAACAGCGCGCGGCCGCGGCCCGGGCCCGCGCAATATCCGGGTCGAGTTCGGTGACGGCCTGTGGGTCGTCACCTCGCGCTGGGCTGTTCGCTCCGGCAAAGCCCGGCCGCTGTAGATTCAAAGGGTGACAGCAACAGAGTTCAACCAGAAAACAATCGATGCGTTTCACGCCAACCACGGCCGAGGGATCGGACCGTGGGGCGACCACCTGCTGCTGATGACCGCGAAGGGAGCCCGGAGCGGGGAGCCGATTACCACCCCGCTGGTGTATCGGCGCGAGGGCGACAAGTACGTCGTCATCGCGTCCAAGGGCGGGGCGCCGCAGAACCCGATCTGGCTCGGCAACGTCAAGGCCAATCCCGAAGTCGAGGTCGAGGTCGCTCGAGATGGCGCCATGGAGAAGTTCAAGGCCCGCGCTCACGTCCTCGACGGCGGCCCTGAACGCGACCATCTCTACGCAGAGCAAGCCAAGATCTGGCCTGGATTCCTGGACTACCAGAAGAGAACCAGCCGGGTGATCCCTGTCGTCGTCCTCGAACGCCAGCCCTAACCCGCGAGTGCCGGCTCCGGCGGGCTTGGAGTGAGCGTCAAACCCGCGGGTGCCGGCTCCGGCGGGGAATGCTCGAGATGGCTTCGGTCTTTTTGGCCGCCGCTGCGTTGGTATCTATGGTGAGACCCCTATCAATGGCGCTTATGCAAGCCATCACGACAATCGATTTGCCTTATAGGCGCCTGGAGCCATAACGTGATGGAGGTGAGCCCAAAGCCCAGCAGCGGATCCGACACGATCCTTTACGGGTGGGAGGGATCGAGGGAGTCCGCCGCGATGGCCGACCTCCTACGCGAGCTCGGGGTCCAGTTCGAGTACCGCTCGATAAGCCGGGACCTGGCGGCGCGGAAGGAGTGGGAAGACCTCGACGGGGAGCGCCTTCCGATACTCAGAGTCGGCTCCAACCAAATCGTGAGAGGCCTCGACCAGATCCGTCTGCAGCAGATCGTCGGCTGGGTGGGCTGCTAAGCAAGCACCCGACTCGGCCCCGGAATGATAATCCGCGGGCCTTATCATCCCCTATCAAATGGCGACCGCGTGGGCGCCGAGCCCATACCGGCCCGGCAACGGCATCGACCCGCCCTACCTGGGTGACCGCGAGGAGCAGATAGAGGCCGTCCGCCGCTTCCTGCGCAACCCGCGACACCCGCGGAACGTGCTCATCACGGGACTTCGCGGGGTGGGCAAGACCGTGCTCTTGAATCGGATGCAGGCGGAGGCCGAGGCGCTGGGCTGGATCGTCGTCGATCGCGAGTTCTCAGAGCCCGATGCCGAGCCGCATGCCTTCGCCAATGCGGTCCTCACCGACGTCAACCGCGCCCTGCGCCGGCTCAGCCTCTCGGCGCGCCTCAAGGACAGGGCAGGGCAAATGCTGCAGTCCACGATCGACGTGGTCGGCGCGCTCACTGTCTCCTACGGCGAGTTCAAGGTCAGCGTCGACACCCGGCGCCGCAGAGGCGAACCGGTCCGCCGTCTGGACGACGACCTCCGTGAGGCCCTTACCCACATCTGCGAGCTCTGCATGAAGAGCGAATACCGCGGCCTCGTCCTGCGCTACGACGAGTTCCACGTCATCCGCGAGCGGGCGGGCGCCCCGACGCTCAGCGCGCTGCTGAGCGCGACCTCCGCCATCCAGCAGCACAGTCTCCCCCTCATGCTCATGCTCTGCGGCCTGCCCCCGGTGGTCGACAACCTGTCGCGCTCGAAGAGCTACTCGGAGCGGATGTTTCTCACCCAGGAGCTCGGCAACCTGCGGCCGCCGGAGGACAAGGCGGCGCTGGTCGACCCGGCGGTGAGGCTGGGGCGCAGGTATGCGGACGACGTCGTCGAGGCGGTCATGCAGGACAGCGGCGGCTACCCATTCTTCATCCAGGTCTACGGCGACGCTCTGTGGAGCGGCTCGACGGGCGAGACGATCACGATGGCGGATCTACGCCGCCTTCGTCCTCGGATCTTGACAACGCTGGATGCGGGCTTCTTCAGGGCCCGCTACGTGCGCGCGTCGCCGCACGAGCGGATGCTGATGCGCAACATCGCGAGCTTCGGGGAGAGCGCAACGATCGAGCAGCTGCAGCAGGCTTCGGGAAAGCGCAACAACGAGATCCAGCCCACGATCAGCGCCCTGATCCAGAAGGGCCTGATCTACCGACCCGAACGCGCCCGCGTTGCGTTCACGGCGCCGATGTTCGGAGCATTCTTGAACAGGGTGCCGGTCTAGCGCCGTGTCAACGTCGCCACCGCCGAGTGCACCGCCCCAGTGGTCGGCCGACGGCCAATGGTGGTGGGATGGCGGGCGGTGGCTCCCGCGCAGCGAAATGTTGGGCGACTACCGACGGCCTCCCGCCATCTGGCCACCGCCAGCCGCCGGCTGGACGCCGGCGCCGCCGGCCGCACCCTCTCCCGGGCTTCGCATCGTGCTGATCGTCGCGCTCGCGATAGACGCGCTGCTCACGGGGCTGATCTCGCTGGCCGGCACGATTGCCGTGGCCGGTGGATCGAGAACCGCTACCGACTTCATTCTCCTGACGGCCTTCTCCCTGATGTTCGCGCTGGCGGTGGCGGCAATTGTGGGCGTCGCCCTACGCGCGGGGTGGTCGCGATGGGTGGCCATCGCCGCGGGCATCGCGATCTCTCTGACGTGCATTGGGCTGGTGCTCGCAATACCGATTTTGATCACAGCGGCTCGTGCCCCGGACCTTGCAAGCGTCTCGACTTGATAAGGCTCTGGCCTCATCAATCCTTATCAGGCGAGTCGTGCAGGCAGCCCTACACCAAGCTCGGTGCGCACCCTGGCGGCGGCCCGCGCCAGAGCCGTCAGCTTTCCGAACGCCTTCGCCCGGGGCAGGTACTTCATCCCGCAGTCGGGCGCGAGGATCAGCCGCTCGGGGGCAACGTAGCGCATCGCATTCCGGATTCGCCCGACGACCGTGTCGACATCCTCGACCGGGCTGTCATCCGACAGGTCGATCACGCCCACGATCAGCTGCTTGCGCGACAGGCTCTTGAGCACCGAAAGGTCGACATTCTGCTGCGCGGACTCCATCGAGATCTGCCTGGCGGTGACATCTGCCAGCTCTTCGAGGAACGGGTAGCCAGCCGGCCGGTTGTGGACGATGTGCGCATAGCCGAAGCAAGTGTGGAGAGCGGTGGTGCCCTCAATGCCCTCCAGTGCGCGGTTGATGACCTTGATTGCGAAGCGCTGCGCCTTCTCCGACCGCGCTTGCAGGTAGGGCTCGTCCAGCTGCACCACATCCGCGCCCGCGGCAAACAGGTCGCGCACCTCTGAGTTGACGGCCGCGGCGAGAGCCATCGCCAGCGCTTCCTCGTCGTGGTAGTAGTCATCCTGCGCCTGCTGCGACATCGTGAACGGACCGGGCAGGGTGGCCTTGATCGCGCGTGCGGTGTTGGCGCGCAGGAACTCGACGTCGCGCACCTCAACAGGACGTGTACGGCTGATCGGCCCGACCACCCGAGGCACGGGGTTGGGGTGGCCGGTCCGGTCGAGCGCGGTGCCCGGGTTGTCCAGGTCCATCCCCTCGAGCGCAGTCGCAAAGCGGTTCGAGTAGCTCTCACGACGAATCTCGCCGTCGGTGATGATGTCGATGCCCGCTCGCTCCATGTCCCGGATCGCGAGCTCGGTGGCATCGTCCTGCGCCAGCTCCAGGTGATCGAGCGGCACCTTCCAGATCTCAGACGCGCGCGTGCGCGGCGGCAGGCGGCTGCCGAGGATTGCCCGGTCGACCAGCCATTCCGGTTGCGGGTAGCTGCCCACGACGGTCGTCAACAACGCATCGGCCATCGTGCCAACCTTAGTGCGCATGAGAACGTTGCGCTTGAAGACGGTGGAGGCCTACGTCTCGTTCGACTTCGAATGTCCTACGAGCGCCGGCGGCACGCGCCTGGCCCCGGACGTGACCGAGCGCGAGACCCAGCTCCTTGCGCGCGCTATGACCTACAAGTTCGCGGTGCTCGGCCAGAACTTCGGGGGTGCCAAAGCGGCAATCCGCGCCACCCCTGCGGACAGAGATGACGCCATCCGCCGGTACTGCGACGAGATCCGGCCGCTGGTCGAGCAGCGCACGTTTCTCACAGCGACGGATCTGGGGACCACGCCTGAGGATTTCCGGACGCTGCCGGGCGGCGGTCAGGAGGACCTGATGCACAGCCCGTACCACGGCATGCCCCTGGACGCCTTTATCACCGGGCTCGGCGTGACCGTGGCCGCGGAAACCGCGCTCGGAGGGCTGGAGGGAAGGACGGTCGCGATCGAGGGATTCGGCAAGGTGGGGGGCGCGACGGCCCTCGCGATGGCCCGCCGCGGCGCCCGCCTCGTGGCGCTCTCCACCATCCACGGCTGCGTGCAGCGCCCGAGCGGATTCGACGTCGACGAGCTCCTCGAGCTGCGGGCAAAGCACGGCGATCGGCTCATCGAGCACGTCGGCGAGAAGGTCAACCCGGCCGGAGATCTCTTCACCGTCGAGGCGGATGTGCTCGTCCCCGGCGCTCGCATCGGGGTGATCGACGAGGCCAGGGCGGCGGCGCTCAAGGCCCGCGTGGTGGCGCCCGGCGCGAACGTGCCTTACACGGCGCGCGCCCTGGAGGTGCT
>DASXTG010000108.1:0-3334 GCA_036505515.1 Candidatus Dormiibacterota bacterium
TAACTGCTGAAGGCCTGCTTGTAGGTGTAGGTGCTGAGCATCTCGGTGACGTTCAGCGGGCCGCCGCCCGTCGTCATCCAGATGAGGGCGAACTGCTGCGAGGTCCAGATCAGATCCAGCACGGCCATGCTGATGAGGACCGGTCTCAGCTGCGGGATCGTCACGTGGCGAAACTGCTGGATAGCGCTTGCGCCGTCCACCGCAGCCGCCTCGTACAGATCGGACGAGATTCCCTGCAGCCCGGCGAGAAGGCTGATCATGAAGAACGGGTATCCGGACCAGATGTTGATGAAGGTCAGTGCCCAAAGTGCCGCGTTCGGGTCGGAGAGCCAGTTCACTCCCTGTTGCAGTACGCCGACCGTAGTAAGGACGTAGTTGACCACCCCGGACGGGTCCAACATGAGCCGCCAGATGACCGCGATCACGGCGATCGTGAACAGCCAGGGCAGGATGTAAACGATGCGAAAGATGGCTTTCGTTACTCCGCTCAACAACGGCGTGTTGAGCATCATGGCAAAGGCCAGCCCGAGGACGAGGTGGGCGATGGTGCTCAGGGTGATGAAGATGAACGTGTTCTTAATTGCAACCAGGAAGTTGGGATCGGTGAGCACTTTGGTGTAGTTGGCGAGGCCGGTGAAGACCGGGTTCTGCTCGACGATCACGTTGTCTTTGAACGAATAGCTCACCACCATCGCGATGGGGATGACCATCAGAACCAGGATCAATAGCGCCGTCGGCGAGAGATAGCCGAACGGGACAAGACCCCTCCGGGTGAACGGCCGCGACCTGCCCCGTGCGACTGGAGGGGTCTGCTCTACCACCGTCGCGGCTTCCGGAAAGGCCGTCTGATCGACGCGCGCGGGTTCCATCGATGTCTCCTTGGTTGGGGGCCGCGCCGGCGAACCGGCGCGGGCCCCTGAGTGAGGAAGCCTCAAAGCACCGACGACCAGGACTCTTGTGTCTTGTTGAGAGCGTCGTCGACACTCTGCTTGCCGGTGAGCACGAGCTGTAGCTGCTCATCAAAGCTACGCATGAGCTCTTCGGACTTCGGCAATCCCACGAACTCGTTGGCGGGATACCCCTTCTTGTAGATGTCGAAGGCGGTCTTGAACAGCGGGTCACTCTTGGTGAAGTCCGGCTCGGCGGTCTTGTTGCCCGGGAAACCGTTCGCCAACGTGCTCAACTGCGCATTCGTCTGCTGGCTCATCAAGTACTGGACGAGCTTGAACGCCTCGGCCTTGTGCTTCGAGGACTCGGCGATGCCGATGCCCCACGACGCGTACGGGATGCCGCGCTTGCCGGTGTAGCTGTCCTCAGCGGGGACCGGCGCCACCGTGAAGTTCAGCTTTGGACTGTTCTTCTTGATCAGGTTGATGTGCGCCAAGGAGTCGATCACCATGCCAACCTGGCCGGTGGTGAACTTCTCGACCTTGTCCTGCTCTTTCATGGTCAGGGCTCCGGGCGCGATGACGCCCGCGTCGTTCAGGCTCTTGACGTACTCCACGGTGCTCTTGACCTGCGGGCTGGTCAGGTTGGGCTTCCCGTCCTGGGTGAGCATGCTGCCGCCAGATGCCCACAGCCACGACATCACGTCGTTCTGGATGCCGTTGGGCACGGCGGTGTCGAGCGGCAGGGCCCAGCCCTTGACGTTGCCCCCGAGTGCGCTGACCTTCTTGGCCGCGTCCAGGAACTGCGTGCGCGTGCTTGGGGCCGTCGTGACCCCGGCCTTCGTGAGCAGGTCCTTGTTCACGAACAGGGGGTACACGAAGTTCACCACGGGAATCATGTAGGTCTTGCCCTTGACCTGGACCTGGCTCGCCAGCTGGCTCGCGTCGTACTTCGCATCTGACATGAGCTTGGACAGGTCGGTGATGGCACCCTGCTTGGCAAAATCGCTCACCCATGCGCCGTCAAGGCCGACGACGTCAGGCAGCGTCCTGGACGCAGCTCCGGACACCAACTGCTGCTTCGTGGACGCGTACGGGGCGCTCAACAGCTTGACCTTGATGTTCGGGTTCTGCGCCGTGAAGTCGGATATGAGCTTGTCGAACGAGCCCGCGGGCAGCTCCGGTGCCCACCATTGCGCGAACTCCAGCGTGACTGGTCCGCCGCTTGAGCTGCTTGAATCCCCGCTAGAACCACCACAACCCACCGCGGCGAATCCGACCATCGCCGCCGCCGTCGTCACCGCGAGTAGCCGCTTCAGCCGGCCCTGTAACCCGGCGCCGCCTGCCGTCATCGCCAACTCCTTGTCTAGAGGTTTTACCGCTCTTTGCTGATTTGCGCCACGTTAACAACCCGTTGCGCCGTGGCGCAAGAGCGCAGTAACGCAAAGTTCGGCTAGAGACCGCACAGCTCGGCGACACACGGCAGCACAAGGCCGGACCGTGGAAGACCTGGACGTCTGTGCCCCGTCTGCGCCGCCCCGGAGGAGGCGCCGTTATGCTGTACTCTGCTGTTCTAAGCCTGCGCCACCATCGGCCGTGCTCGGTTGTGGCGCACTGCCGCAGAGAGAGGAGGGGCAAGTGACCCTTGACAGGGAGGACCGGCAGCGTCATCTGCCCGCGGGACGCAAAGCCCAGATGGCGGCGTACGTGGCGGAGGCCGGACAGGTCACGGTCACCGCGCTCGCCGAGCGCTTCGGCGTCTCCATCGACACCATCCGGCGGGACCTGGACCAGCTCAGCGCCGACGGCGTCTTGATCCGTACCTACGGCGGAGCGGTCAGTCAATCGACGGTTTCCCGGGTCGACCGGGCCGTGGACGTGCGACTCAGCCTGCAGGAACGCGAGAAGGAGAAGATTGCGGCACTTGCCGCATCCTTGGTCGAGGATGGGTCGATCATCATGATCAACGGTGGGACGACCACCCTCGCCCTCGCCCGGAATCTTCGCCACCATCGCGACCTGACGGTGGCAACGAACAACCTGCTCGTGCCCCCGGCGCTGCCGCCCTCAGCCGTCCGCGACCTGTATGTCTTCGGCGGTGCGGTCCGCACTCTCACGCAAGCCACCGTCGGCCCCGTCAGCTTCCGGGTGGCCGGCGGAGGCGAGCTGGACATCAGCTGCGACTTGGCATTCATCGGGGTCGGTGCTATCTCAGCGGTCGCCGGGTACACGACGAGCAACCTCGCCGAGGCAGCGATGATGCGAGAAATGATCTCTCGAGCGGCGCGCGTGGCGATCCTGGCCGACTCGTCCAAGTTCGGTCGCCGGCTGTTCGCGCAAGTGTCCGAGCTTGGGAATGCCGACTACCTCGTCACAGACTCCACCCCACCGCCTGATCTCCTGGAGGCGCTCGCGGAGAACGACGTGGAACTGGTCACGCCGGAGGC
>DASXTG010000109.1:0-5773 GCA_036505515.1 Candidatus Dormiibacterota bacterium
CGATGGGAGGGGCGATTGAACGCGGCGACCTCCCAGGCCGACTATCTCGAGTTCACCGCCATCGAGAGCGACAAGGCGTCTGCCCTGCGTTTCCTGTGCGAACGAATGAGCATCCCGCAGGCGGAGGCGGTGGCGGTGGGAGATGGGCGCAATGACGCCACGATGATCGCGTGGGCCGGACTCGGCATTGCGGTCGAGGGATCGCATTCGGAAGTCCTGGCGGCGGCCGATCGTACGATCCCCGGACCCGGGCACGGTGGAATCAAACAGCTCGCCGACCTGTTGCTCGAGGCAAGGTGATGGGTACCCTCCTGCTCGTTCATGCGCATCCTGACGACGAGTCCGTCTCGACGGGCGGGGCGATGTTGAAGGCGAGAGCCGGCGGCCATCGGGTCGTGCTCGTGACCGCCACCCGCGGCGAGGCCGGCGAGATCCACAACATGGACCCGGAAACGACCCGCCCGCATCTGGGTGAGGTGCGGACCAAGGAGCTCGAGGCGGCGGCGCGAATACTCGGCGTCAATCGCGGCGAGTTCCTCGACTACCGCGATTCGGGCATGGCCGGCACCGCAGAGAACGAAGAGCCGAGGTCGTTTCATCAAGCTCCGCTTGAGGAGGCGGCCGGAAAGCTGGCGGCAATTCTTCGCGAGGAAAAGCCCGATGTCGTGGTCACGTATGACCAGGATGGAACCTACGGTCACCCGGACCACATCAAAGCGCACCACGTCACCAACGCCGCCCTGGACCTGCTCGAGAAAGAAGGCTGGCGCCCGCGCAAGCTCTACTACATGGCGATCCCGCGCTCACTGATGCAGCAGTTCAGGGAGCAGCTGCCGGAGGAGGCGCAGCAGGACGACATCGGCTCGCGCATCATCGGCACACCCGACGAGCTTGTGACCACGAAGGTCGACGTCAGCGAATACGTCGACGGGAAGCGAGATGCCTTTCGCGCTCACGTGAGCCAGAACGATCCCAACTCGTGGTTCACGACCATGGCCGACCAGATCTACAGGCTCGCTTTCGGGACCGAGTACTACGCGCTCAGCCGCGGCGAGCCGGGATCGGAGCTGCCAGAGGCCGACCTATTCGCCGGGATCGGCTAGAAGCGATCGCGGCCGCCGGCGCGGATTCCGCACTTTCGGCGCCAAACGTGCATTTAGGGGTGCGCCGTACACTCGACACGAGATGGAAGTGGTGAGGATCACGCCGCGGGGATACTGCCACGGCGTGGTGGACGCGTTTCGCATCGCGAAGCGGGTGCGAGAGGAGACCACCGGCCCGGTGCACATGCTCGGCATGCTGGTTCACAACACGCACGCCACCGACGACCTGCAGGCGCAGGGCATCGCGCTTGTCGATCCGCCCGACCGGCTCGCCGGCCTGAGCCAGATCAAAGAAGGGACGGTCATCTTCACTGCGCACGGTGTTTCGCCGCAGGTCAAGCAGCGAGCCGCGGAGCTTGGATTGAAATCGATCGACGCCACGTGTTCCGACGTCGTCCGCACGCACGAGCTCGTGGCCGACCTCGCGAGCAAGGGCTACGAGGTGGTCTACATCGGGCGAAAGGGTCATCCCGAACCTGAAGGTGTTGTGGGCGAGGCTCCGGGGAAGGTCTACCTGGTCCAGGACCCGGAAGACATCGACGCACTCGAGCTCAAGGGTGAGCGGGTCGCGGTCACATGCCAGACCACGCTGTCCGTCTGGGACACGGAGGACCTGATCGGCCGCGTCAAGGCGCGCTACCCACAGGCCGAGGTCCACAACGAGATCTGCCTGGCGACCCAGGAGCGGCAAGAGGCGGCGGTGGAAGCAGCGCAGCACGTGGATGCCGTGATCGTGGTCGGGAGCCCGCGGTCGTCAAACTCACTGCGGCTCGTCGAGGTGGTCAAGAAGCTGGGCCATAAGCCCGCCTACCTCGTCGACAGGCTGGAGGATCTCGACCTCAGCTGGTTGAAGGGGATCAAGAAAGTCGGCGTCACCAGCGGTGCGTCGACTCCATCACAGCTCACGAGGCGGGTGATCGAGTACCTGGAGGCGCTGGAGCCCCCGGCCTGACGCCGGCTAGCTGCGGCGCAGGCGCTTGATGACGCGGCCCAGCGCGCCGCGCGGAGCGGCTGCCGCTATCGCGGGAACGGGCGGCGGCGCAGGCGACGGCTCCGGTGCTGATGCGGGAGGCGTGGATCCCGGTGCGTCGCGGGCAGGCGCGCCCGCGCGAGATCGGCGCCTGCGTCGTCGCCTTGGCGTCGCCGATGGCTCCGCCACGGGCGGCTTGGGCTGGGAGTCCTTCGGTGCGGGTTTCGGCTCCTGCTGGTTCAGGGTCGTCCGGCGTCCGCGCCGGCGTCGAGAAGGAGCTGCGGGCTGCGCCTCGGCTCCCTGCGTCACGGCGCGCCCCACGCCCACATGGCGCCGAACGCTGGCGCCGACCTCGCCCTCAGCGCAAAGCGCCCCGTCGGCCGTGTGCACGTCCACCCGCCAAACGGCGATGGCGGTCGGGGCGCTCCCGACAGGCGGCCGCTTCTGGGTCAGCGTCCAGCGGGCATAGATCGTGTCCCCGGCCCGCACCGGCCGCGGGAACTTCCAGTTGAACCACTCCCATTCCGCGATCGAGGGGACTGGCATGTCCATGGTGCCGAGCCCGATCGCCGTCGCGACGAGGAGGGCGGGCGGGGCGAAGCGGCCGCCGGCGTGCCCGGAATCGATGGTCAGTGGGGAGAAATCGCCCGCCACAGCGGCGAAAAGCGCGATCTCAGATTCGGAGATGGTGCGCCGCCGCGTCGTCCACTCGCCGCCGAGGGGGAGGTCGTCGAAAGAGATCGGCTCCAGGTCGGGAGCGAGTATAGCCCGCGCGCACATCCTCCCTTGGTCGCCGGACCCCGTCCGGGCCCGGCATCTGCAAACGAGATCAAGCTCCGCATCCCGCGCGTTAACCTATGACGACTCCCGGGGAGGGCAGACTGTGGTTGATCTCGCGGCCGTGCTTCTGGTGGCTTCAGTGCTGCTCGTGCTGGCGCTGGTGCTGCTGACGACCGCCCTGATGCGGATGCGGGGGATGACCAGGCGGCTCCAGGGCGCGCTCGAGGACGAGAGTGGGGCGCGCGACCGGGCGGCGCTCCTTCTTGCCATGGCCTCGGCGGTCAACTCTTCGTTGGGGCTGGAGGAGGTGCTGAACGTCGCCCTCCGGCACGCGGGCCGGATCATGGGCGCGGTCGCCGGCGCGATGTACCTGATCGTCCCCGGCAAGACCGAGATGCGGCGGCAGGCTACTTACGGACTCACTCCTCGGCCGCGCGGTTCCGTTCGTCAGCTCCACGACGAGCCCCTACGCTCGGGGCTGGCGGCGATGCGCCCGGTCGTGGTGCGGCTCGGCGAGGACACCGCGCCCGGCCTGGAGGGGGGAGGGCATCCGCAGCACGTGCTTGTCGTCCCTGTGCAGCGTTCTGGGCAGCTCATGGGCGCGCTTGAGCTCTACCTCAATGCATGGCGCGAGCTGACCGAGGATCAGACCGACCTGCTCATCGGCGTTGCGTCGCAGGCTGCGGTCGCGATCAGGCACGCGCAGCTGTTCCAGGCCCAGGAGGAGAACGCTCTTACTGACGAGCTGACGAAGCTGCCCAACCGGCGCGCCCTGGCCCAGCAGTTTCTGAAGGAGATGCAGCGAGCTCGCAGGCATCGAAAGTCGATCGCCTTTCTCATGGTCGACCTGGACCACTTCAAGGAAGTCAATGACACGTACGGTCACCTGCAGGGTGACGCGGTGCTGGCTGAGATTGCCTCGATCCTCACCTCCGGCGCGCGCGAGTCGGACGTGTGCGCCCGGTACGGGGGCGAGGAGTTTGCGCTGATCCTTCACGAGACGACGGACGCCGGCGCCAAGATTCTTGCCGAGCGCATTCGGACCAAGGTCGCCGCACACACGTTTCCGGGCGGCCTGAAGATGACGATCAGCATCGGCGTCGCCGCCACCACAGAGGCGGCCCAGTTCACATCCCTCATCGAGCGCGCCGACCAGGCGCTGTACGCCGCCAAGCAGGGCGGACGCAACCAGGTCCGGGTCGCAGACATGAAGGCAGCTCCCTCGAAGCAACAGCAGCACGCGTAAGGTCGGTCCTCGTGGGCCACTACTGCGTCCGCTGTGGGAGCGAGCTCGTCACCCGCGTGATCGAGGGCCGCGAAATGGAGGCCTGCCCGCGCGATGACTTCGTGCTGTGGCGCGACCCGAAGGTGGCGTCGGCGGTCGTGGTCGAGGTCGACGGCGGCGTGGTCCTCGGCCGCCGCGCGATCGACCCCGGTTACGGGCTGTGGTGCCTACCCGGCGGCTTCGTCAACGACGACGAGCACCCGGCCGAGGCGGCAAAACGAGAATGCCTCGAGGAGATTTGCGCCGACGTCGAGCTGGCGGGTCTCATCGACGTCTACCACGTCCCCAAGCGCGACGCATCGAGCATGATCGGGATCGCCTACTGGGCGCGCCTTGTGGACGGTGCGCAGATCCGGCCGGGCGCAGAGATGCTCGAAGTCGGCGTCTTTCCGCTCGAGTCGCTGCCGCAGCTGGCCTTCCCGAGCCACCGCTTCGTCCTCGATGAGTTCGTCAGGTTCCGGCAGCGGGCGGCGGCAGCTGCGCCTCGGAGCGCCGGCGCAAAGGCTCC
The DNA here is from genome assembly GCA_036505515.1 of Candidatus Dormiibacterota bacterium. Taxonomy (GTDB): domain Bacteria; phylum Chloroflexota; class Dormibacteria; order Dormibacterales; family Dormibacteraceae; genus DASXTG01. Next base: position 4,647 of record DASXTG010000109.1, read on the forward strand.
GCGTGGAGGGCGGCCATCACCAGCGCCAGCACGACCGCGACCACGGCGCAGGCGGTGAAGCCCGCGGCGTAGCCCACGTTCTGGACCACCGGTCCGAACACGAGCGGGCCGGCGGCCAGGCCGAGGAACAGCACGGTGCCGTAAACGCCCATCGTCACGCCGCGTGTGGATCCCGTCGACAGGTCGCCAAAGACCACGCCGATGGCAACGAACGCCATCGCCATGAACGGTGTGCCGAGCATCAGCACGGTGGCCGGCGCCCAGAACCCGTTGAGGTGGCCTAGCACGACTGTCGCCGCCGACCACGCGATCACGCCGACAAAGACGATCGGCCACCGGTGCCGCGCGCGGTCGACCAGCCTTCCGGCGGGGATGCGTGAGACACCGTTGGCAATCGCCTGCAGTGCAAGAAGCAGGCCGACCTGAGAGCCAGGCAGGCGCAGCGCCTCCTTGCCGAAGATCGGCAGGAAAGCTCCGACCGTTCCCCACACCAGCGTCGCCGAGGTCAGGCCGATGAGCACCGGCACGAACGCGCGCTGGGCGAACAACCCGCGCAGCGGCTCGCGGATCGACAGCCCGCGGCCTGACTGCCGCGTGTTGCCGGCCGCGATGGCGCCGGGGATGCTGAAGACCATCAACGCGGTCGTCACGGCAATGTCGGTACGGATGTCGATCCACTGCAGCAGCAGTCCCGCCACCGTCGGGCCGAGAAAGAACCCCGCCTGCATCGAGAACGTCAGCCAGCCCATTGCTCGCCCCAAGCGCCCCCTCGGAACGGTTTCCGTGACCGCCGAGAAGAGGGCCGCCTGCTGGGCGCCGGCTGCGAGCCCGCCTGCGATCTGCCAGATGTAGAGGGGGAAAACGGTGGTCGTGGCAGCGGTCGCCAGCTGCGATCCGGCGTTGAGCGCGATCGAGAAGACGAACAGCGACCGCGCGCCGAATCGATCGATCAGCACGCCAGACGGAATGGACAGGAGCGCCCCGGCCAGGGTCGCGACTGAGAACAGTGCGCCGACCTGAAAACGGTCGGCACCAAGCTCGTGCGCGTAGAGCGGAACGGTGAGGCCGCGAGCGGCGAGTGCGGCGAACACGGCTCCGGCGGCCAGGTAGATCGCGAGTGCACGCCG
>DASXTG010000110.1:0-11845 GCA_036505515.1 Candidatus Dormiibacterota bacterium
CCGCGAGGCTGAAGCTGTTGAGGTCGGCCACCGCTTTGAAGGTCCGCAATTGACGCAGCGTCACTGCGCGATCGAGATCCAGCTGAGGGCCGTACTCAGGCACGGCGCCTACGATATGCGCTATGGCCGCTCGCAAGCCAAAGAGTCTCAGCCCGGTGCGCCGCACGCCTCCAAGGGTCGATGGAGTCGAGGCACCAGAGCGCGCCGCGGCGTCAGTTTCAGAGCAGAAGATCAACCAGTACCGCAAGCGCAGGTACCAGGCGCTGCACGCCGAGAACGAGGCAGCAAACAAGCGTCGCGCCAGGGGTCTTGCGACAGCACGCGAGCGCATCGAGATGCTCCTCGACGACGGCACGTTCGTGGAGCTCGATCTGTTCGCGACGCACCGCGCCCATGGATTCGGCATGGAGGAAAGGCGAATCGCCGGCGACGGAGTCGTGGCTGGATTCGGAGAGATCGACCGCCGGCCGGTCGCCGTGTACGCCTATGACGCGACCGTGTTCGGCGGATCGCTTGGTGAGGTGACCGCCGAGAAGATCGTCAAGGTCCAGGAGCTGGCGCTGCGCAACCGTGTTCCGATCATCGGCATCAACGACTCGGGCGGCGCTCGCATCCAGGAGGGCGTTGTCGCTCTCGCCGGCTACGCGGACATCTTCTTCCGGAACGTTCGCTCGTCCGGCGTGATACCGCAGATCAGCGTCATCGCCGGTCCGTGCACCGGCGGCGCCGTCTACTCGCCCGCGATCACGGACTTCATCTTCATCGTTGCCGGGCAGGGCTACATGTTCATCACCGGACCGGAGGTGATCCGGGTCGTCACCGGTGAGCACGTCAACTTCGAAGAGCTCGGGGGCGGCCACGTGCACAACGTCACCTCAGGTGTTGCGCATTTCCTTCCCAAGAGCGAGGAGGAATGCGCCGCGGGTGTGCGCAGGCTGCTCTCCTATCTGCCGTCCAGCAACGGCGAGAGGCCGCCTTATCAACCGACGGCGGACGACCCGGAGCGTGCAGACCGCGAGCTGCAGACCATCGTCCCAGAGGCGCCGAACAAGCCCTACGACATGCGCGACGTGGTCGGGCGCGTGCTGGACGATCGGGAGTTCTTCGAGGTGCAGCCGTTCTTCGCGCCGAACATCATCGTGGGCCTCGGCCGCCTCGGCGGGCACGTCGTCGGGATCGTCGGCAACCAGCCCAAGGTCCTGGCCGGCGCCATCGACATCAACGCCTCGGTCAAGGCCGCGCGGTTCATCCGCTTCTGCGACGCGTTCGGGATCCCGATCGTGTCGTTTGTCGACGTTCCGGGTTATCTCCCTGGTCGCGACCAGGAGCACGGCGGCATCATCCGCCACGGCGCCAAGCTTCTGTACGCCTACGCCGAGGCGACCGTGCCCAAACTGACGGTGATCACGCGCAAGGATTACGGCGGCGCGTACTGCGTCATGTCGCCGAAGCAGATGGGGGCGGACCTGAATCTCGCCTGGCCGACCGCCGAGATCGCGGTCATGGGGCCGGAGGCGGCCGTGAACATCATCTACAAGCGCGACCTCATGGGAGCGCCGGATCCCGCTTCGCGGCGCAAGGAGCTCGTGGCCGAGTACACCGCGCGATTCGCCAATCCCTACGTCGCCGCCGAGCGTGGCTACGTCGACGACGTCATCGAGCCGAGCGAGACCCGGCGCGAGCTCATACGCGGGCTGGAGCTGGGCCTGCGCAAGACGGTCGAACGCCCGCAGCGAAAGCACGGAAACATACCGCTTTAGGCCATTGGACTTCCCCTCCCCTCACCCTCCCCGCACAGCGGGGAGGGCGCTCGTCTAGCGTCCTACCTACGAGGAGCGGGGTTTTGGAGGGACTGTCCCTAGCGACGAGCGGCGCACACGCTCGGACTTCCGGCAGAACTCGTCGACGGTCGCAATCAGCTCTGCATGGGACCAGATCAAAGGCGACACCGACAGCGGCGCCCCAGTGTTTGGATCAAGCTGCTCCGACAGCAGGCCGCCCGGGATCTGGTGGGCGACGACCCAGTTGATGATGTCGCGCGCGGGCTTGAGGTCTTGCGGCGTCTTGGCGACCGCGATGTACCACTGCGCCATCCACAGCGTGCATATGAACCAGGGGTTGCCGGGCGCCTTCTTTGTGTCGTTCTCAACCCTGAAGTAGTAGTCGTCTTTGTAACGGGCGATGCCGCCCGTCGCGGCATTGTTGGAAAGCTGCTCGCGGATGGCGGCCATGGTCTCCGTCATTCGACTCTCGTCCGCCGCGTACATCCCGAACCGCCAGAGGCCGCAGATCGCGCTGTCGATCACCATATCGACGGTCATCGTCCCGTCCTCCTCGACCGCGACGCGGCGGGCGAATCGCCCGAGGTCGGGGCTGTACAGGTGCGTGTCGCTTGCTTCGCGCAGCCGGTCCGCCGCATCGCGATACCGTGACGCCGCCGTCCCATCGCCAAACAGCTCGGCGAAGCTGCGCGCCGCGTCCAGTCCTCCCCACACCGAGCCGACAGTGAACGCATGGATGCCCCACCGCTCTTCCCAGAGATCCCAGGAGGGCTGGATGAGCCCGTTCCGATCATCTACGTACGAAGTCATCCAGTCGGCCGCAGGCACGACCAGGGTCGTATAGAGGCTGACCACGAAATCCAGGTTGCGATGAATCCGGTAGTGCTGCCACAGCGCCCAGAGCACCAGACCCGTCTCGTCCTCCTGGATCGGCAGGGTTCGGGCGCCCCGCGCGTCTATCCAGGGCAGCCACGAGCTCCCCGGCAGGCCGTAAGGCGTGTACTTGTGCAGGAAGAAACCCTCTTCGACCAGCGCCTGCCGGCAGAAAAGGAAGAACTGGCGCGTGATGTCCTCGTGCCCGGCGCGATCCAGCGCGTTCGCCACCAGCGCACCGTCCCGCGGCCACGCGTACGCATACGTGTCGCGCGCGAACTTGGTGATATCGAAATCGGTGGCCGCGATGATCGCGCCGTTGTTGTCGGCGTGGGTGCGCGCGGTGAGGATGCTCCGGCGATAGAGCTGTGTCACGTCGTTGCCGAGCTCTTCGTCTATGTGCCGGTGGTCCTTTTCCGACCACACCTGCCAGTAGGTGGTGGTCCGCCTTCGGTATGTTTCCTCGCCCTTGCTGAGGATCAGGTCCTGGCCGTAAGTGGTGACTTCGCTGAGCCGCCCGCCCATGCACACCCAGTGCTTAATGGAGCGCGGCTCACCGGGGGCGGCCGAGCCGAAGTCAAAGGCGACCGTGCAGTCGACCGACCCCTGCTCGATCGGGTTCCGGCCCAACCTGCCGTCCTCAGCGTCTACCCACGTCCCCGCGAGCCCGTTGCCCTTCTTCCCGTTCGCCCAGCTGTCGATGCCAAACTCCGGACCCGAGTCACCTCCTATGAGGAAGTAACGATCGCCCTTGTACGCGATGAGGCTTCGGTGTCGGGGCTCGTACGCGACCGTGTTCCCGATGTCGGAACCATCGATGTACCAGTCGTAGTGGAAGAAAATGCGGCCGACTGTGTAGCCGGCCTGACTAGTGATCTCGACGTTGCGGATGAACCAGTTGCGTGCGAGGTCGACGTAATCCTCGAACCTGACGGCGATGTTCAGTCTCGGGTGCTTGAGGCTGACATTGGTGACGAGCGAATCCTCGACATAGCCAAGGCTGCGCTGCCAGGCGCCGTCGTCGAGCCAGGCGAACTGACCGTCGACGAAAAAGCCGGTGCGGCACACGTTGCCCATGGTCTGGTTGGCGTCGCCGACGCGCGGAAAGTAGATGTCGCGCACGCTGTAGGAGGCGTCAAAGCCGATCAGCACGTTGCCGTTGCCGATGACCAGGCTCCTGGGCACGGCCGTAGCCTAGTGGACGGCGCCGGTCTACCGGACAGCAGATCGCGGCAGGCGACCGTAGGGCGCCGATCCGGGGGCCAAGACGAAGGAAGGGGTGGCGCGAGGAGAAGCGCATAGCCATGCGCGACGACGAGTGCCGGGCCCCATGACGCACGTATCGGCCCACTGAGCCGCGAGATGCGGCCGGTCAGGGCCGGCGTCCGTCCACTCCCTTTACGACCGTCGTTCCCAACACGGATGCGCGCGCCTACAATCCGCGCTAAGCGTCCCAGCAACATCGGAGCACAACGTCCTGGAAAGTCCTCACAGCTCGTCGCCGCCACCCATTCGCATCGTCGCCTCGCGGAAGCGCCGGCGCACGGTCGCCGCCCGGCTGCGATCCGGGGTGCTCGAGCTGCTCGTGCCCGCCTGGATGCCGCAGGGGGAACGGGACAGGTGGGCCGGGGAGATGCGGCGGCGTCTCGAGCGTCGCGTTGAACGTGCGCGCCCTTCGGATGAAAGACTCGAACACCGGGCCCAGGCGCTCAACGCGCGACACTTCGGCGGCCGTCTGCGGTGGACCTCGATCGGCTTCGCTGAGATGACTCGCCGGTGGGGCAGCTGCACCTTCACGGTGGGCGCGATCCGAATCGCGACTCGCGCCGCAACGCTGCCCGACTGGGTGCTGGACTACCTGCTCGTCCACGAGCTTGCGCACCTGGAGCACAGCGAGCACGGGCCGGCATTTCGCGAGCTGGAGGACCGCTATCCGCTCAGCGAGCGAGCGCGAGGCTACCTCATGGCTTTGGACTATGTCGGCGAGAGATCGTCCCCACCGGTCCGCGCCTTCGGCGGGGACCACCTCCCCGCACAGCGGGGAGGCTAGGGCTTGAGCACGATCTTCGTGGCCTCGCGAGCGTCGAACATCCGGTAGGCCTCTTCCGCGTCGTCCAGCCGCATGCGGTGGCTGATTATCGTCTCGGGCTTGAGGCGGCCGGCCGCGATCAGGTCCAGCAGCGGGCGCATGTATGCCTGCACGTTGCACCAGCCGGCGCGGAACGTGAGCGACTTCATCCACATGTGAAGGTACGGAAAGTCGCCCTGCACGGCGCTTGGGACCCCCACCATCGAGATCGTGCCTCCGCCGCGCACGCACTGAATCGCGGTGTCAACCGCAGTCAGCAAGCCGACCGCTTCGATGCTCGAGTCGGCTCCGATCCCGCCCGTCTGAGCCTTGATCGCCTCAACGGGATGCACCTCTTTGGCGTTGATCGGGATCCCACCCAGCTCCTGGGCGACCTCCAACCGGGAATCGACCATGTCGATCACGAACGTCCGAGCAGGGCCGAACAGCTGCGCGCACATCGTGGCCATGAGCCCAACCGGGCCTGCGCCGACAACCGCCACCACATCGCCAGGTTTGATCTCAGCCCGCTCCGCCGCGAAGTAGCCGGTGGCGAGGATGTCGCCGACGAAGATCGCCTGCTCATCGGTCATGCCCTCCGGGATGGGCTCCATCGAGTGCTGGGCCAGGGGGACCACGACGTACTCCGACTGACCGCCGCCAAGACCGCCGAAATACTCCCCGTGGCCGAACGTGGCCTTGCTCGTGCACTGGTTGAACCAACCCTTGCGGCACAGGGCACATTGGCCGCAGGAGGTGAAGAAGCTGGAGACCACTCGATCGCCCGGCTTGAAGCGCTTGACCTCGGAGCCCACCTCTTCGACCACCCCTACGAACTCGTGGCCCAGGATCGCGCCCGTGTTCATGGGCGTATGGCCGTGCAAGATGTGGAGGTCGGATCCGCAGACCGCCCCGAGAGTGACCTTGACCAGAGCGTCGCCCGAATCTTTGACGCTTGGCTTGGGCACATCGACGACCTTGACGTCGCCCTCGCCCTGATAGGTCAGCGCCTTCATGGTCGCGATTCTACGGGCGCACCTAAAGTACAAGCGGAATGAGGCTGAAGGGAGCGGTGGTGGTGATCACCGGCGCATCCAGCGGGATCGGAGAGGCAACCGCGCTCGCCTTCGCAAAGAAGAGGTCTCGACTCGTCCTTGGCGCCCGGCGGCTGGAGCGCCTCCAGGAAGTCGCCAAGCGATGCCTCGAGTCCGGCTCGCCCGAGGTGACCACCAGGAGGATCGACGTCGGGCGCCGCGCGGAGGCGCGCGCCTTTGTGGCCGCCGCCCTGCGCGACCACGAGCGCATCGACGTCCTCGTCAACAACGCCGGCCTGGGTTGGATGGGCAGGCTCCATGAGATGCCCGAGGAGAAGATCGACGAGTTGGTGGCGACCAACCTGAAGGGGGTGATCGCGACCACGCAGGCGGCGCTGCCGGCAATGCTCGGCCAGCGCCGAGGCGTGATCATCAACGTGGCGTCAGTGGTGGGTTTCAGGGCCGCCCCATACTCATCGGTTTATTCGGCGACCAAGCACGCGGTCGTGGGACTGTCGCACGCGCTGCGGGGCGAGCTGTCCGGGACCGGCGTGAAGGTTTGCGTCGTCTATCCGGGCTCGACCAAAACCGAGTTTTTCAACTCCACCGAGGCGCCGATCGGGCCGCAGTACTCGCCGGCGTGGGTGGCGCGGCTCATCGTGCGCACCGCGCGCTTTCCGCGACGCGACGCGATGGTGCTGCCCTACCGGCTCGTCCATCTGACCGAGCCGATCTTCGGCGGGTTGGTCGACCACAGCATCGGCGAAGCGCGCCGTCTCCGGTCGCCGCATCTCAGCGGGCCGGGCCTGCCCCCCATCGACAGCTGAATATCCCCTACCCGCCGGCGCACTGCGTGCGCGGCGGGACCTCCCCACACAGTGGGGAGAATCTACTTCTGCCATTGGGCCAGCAGCTTCTCGAGCTGCTGGGCGTTCTTGACCGAGTAATTCGAGTAGTTGTTGTTCATCAATGCATGCACCTGCTTGGCCGACCGCTCCATCTCCTTGATCCGCGGCACCCACTCCGCCAGCTCTTGATCTGTGTACTCGTAGCGGAACCTCAGGTTTGGCGGCGCTCCTCTGAGGTCCCAGGTCTCGTGGTTGCGCCCGTGGAAACGGACGACGGCGAGCTTGGTTGAAGTGACGTCGAACACCAGCGGCATGCTCGTCGGGTGCCCCTGCGGGACGTCGACGGCGACGTACGGGATGTCGCGGGTGCGCAGGAAGGCGAGAGTGCCGTCGCGGTGCCTCGCATCCATCCACTCCGGCATCCTGAGCTCGACTGCGATCTGGAATCCAAACATGCGCTCCTGGCATTGTTCGATGTAGGCCAGCGACCGCGACGAAGGCAGGAACCACGGCGGGAACTGGAAGAAAACAGCCCCCAGGCGCCCGGCTGCGCGCAGTGGCTCCAGCGCCTCACGAAACCGCTCCCAGGAGGCATCGAGCAGCTCGTCGGGCATGTGCTCTACATAGAGGTTCTTCTCACGCAGCTTCTCGGGCAACTCGTCACGGATGTCCTTCGGGAGTGCCATTGGTTTGGTCGGATGATTGGTGAAGAGGGAGAAGGACTTCACATCGAATGTGAAGCCCGGCTTGGTCCTGGCCACCCACAGCTCCGAGTTCTCCTTCTTCGGCATCCCGTAGTAGGTGGAGTCGACCTCGACCAGCGAGAACTGAGAAGCGTAGAACTGCAGCCGCTCATCCGGGGACTTCGCGTGCATCGGGTAGAAGAGGCCGGACTCGATCAGCGACTTGTCGATCCAGCCCGCAATTCCCACGCGCACGGCCATGGGCCCGGATCGTGTCACAACTCGAAGGTTCAGAAGTTATGATCCGCCGTACTTCGTGGGCCGCTACATCCGCTACTGGTACACGTATCGAACCGTCGTGGCGGTGCTCCTGGCGCTCATCCTCAGTGGTGTGATGTTCTGGCTGTACACCCAGCAGGTGGCGTGCGATACACAGGCTGGCGGCTGCTACGTCAACCTGTCAGTCCACCCCGAGGACCGCCTCGTCGGGCAGTCGAATCCCGACCCCAACGTCGTCATCGTCGGCATCGACAACCAGAGCGTCAAGGAAATCGGCGTCTACCCGGTGACCCGCGATCGGTACGCGACCGCCCTGCGAAACCTCCAGAAGCTTGGCGCCGCCGTGGTTGCGTTCGACATCGGTTTCCCGGACGCCCGGGACCCGGCCACCGACCTGCCGTTCCACGATGCCTTGGCCGAGGCCACCATCCCGGTGATCCTGGCCTACGGGGCCGAGGTTACAGACACCTCGGACGGAAAGATCGTCCAGTCAAAGGAAGGCATCGACCAGATCCCGCATCACAACTTCCGTTGCATCGATATCAACACGGATCCCAACGCGCCCTGCCAGCGGCCCGACCCCAACGTGCAGCTCGCATCGACCACCGTCAAGCCGGACAAAGACGGGGTCCTGCGTCGGATCCCGATGTTCGTAGAGCCCCTCTGCACCTCCGCGGGGAGCTGCAAAATCCAGACGCTCAACCCGCTCGGCTTTGCCGCGTACCGGGCGTACGCGCTGGGCAAAGACTTCCAGACCGGCCCGCAGCTGGAGGAGTCAAACGGGAACGCGATGTTCGGCACCGCGTGGAAGGACCCGCTGCCGGTCGACCCCACGGGTTCCGCGATCATCAACTACTTCGGACCCCCCGAGAACTACAAATCTCACCACCAGTACATCTCGTTCGCAGATGTCTGGAAAGACCGCGTCTCGCGTGACCAGGTCGACGGCAAGATCGTCCTGGTCGGCTACTACGGACTGACCGGCGTGAACGACTACGTGCTGGCCACAACAAGCGCCGGCGCCGGAGGTGCGCAAATGGCGGGCGTCGAGATGCACGCCAACGTGGTGCAGATGCTCCTGCAGACGAAGTTCCTCAACACGGAGTCGCCGCTGGTCGTCTTCCTAATCATCCTGGTAGTGACGGTCCTGATGGCTGTTGTCGTGGCGCGCGTTCCAGTCGTCTGGGGGCTGATTGCCACGGTGGGGGCCCTGATCGTTTTGACGGTCGGCCTCGTCTTCGTCGCGACGAACGGCAGTCTGGTGCCCGACGTGTTTCATCCCTGGCTCGCGATCGGCCTCACGTACACAGGCATCACGGCCTATCGCTTCCTGTACGAGGATCGCGAGCGGCGCAAGGTGCAGTCGCTGTTTGGGGTGTACCTGAAGCCGGAGATCGTGGCCCAGCTGGCCAAGACGCGCGGCGGCGTCGAGGACATCATGCGGGGCGGCGAGCGGCGCGACATCACGCTGCTGTTCGTCGACGTTCGCGGCTTCACATCGATGTCAGAGTCGATGTCGGCCCACGACGTCGCCGAGGTCGTGCAGATGTATCTCGACCACCTCAGCGGCATCATCTTCACCTGGGACGGAACCATCGACAAGTACGTCGGCGACGAGATCGTCGCGTTCTGGAACGCGCCGCGCCTCCAGGAGAACCACGCGCTGCTCGCCGTCCGCTGCGCCTATGACCTGATCAACAAAGCCCCGGAGCTGCAGGAGCGGCTCCTGGCGAAGGGCCTGCCACCGATCCGCTGGGGCATCGGCGTCAACACCGGCCCTGCGGTGGTCGGCAACCTGGGCTCGCGCAGCCGCATCCAGTACACGGCGCTGGGCGACACGGTCAACACCGCGGCGCGCTTCTGCGCCAACGCCCCCGCTTACCACCTTCTGATCGGCCAGCCGACATACGACGCCTGCAAGGACTACATCGCCGTGGACATGGTCCCCGGAGTCCAGCTCAAGGGGAAGTCGGCCGAAACGTTCCGGATCTATCAGGTCACTGCGATCCGCGAGACTCCGACCTCGCCTTGGGTCATGTTCCCGACAGAGATGGCGACCCAGGCCCACCAGGTCTTCAAGCAGCAATACACCCAGCAGACGGTCATCGCCGCGGGGGAGACCGGCTCCAAGGACATCCTCATCGGGACCGCCGCCGAGGAGGTGCTGGCGGCCCAGCCCGCGGCCCCGGCTGCGGTAGCACCAGCGCCTGAGTGGCCGTCTCCTCCAACCGACCGCTCCGGCTCTTAGCGGAGGACGGCCCCCAACCAGACGCAGAGCAGCGGGACCAGGCCTATAGCGCCGGCGATGATGGACAGGCACCCTGTAGACGTTTTCTTGGCGACCGACTTGACCGGCGGGGTGGGGTTGTAGACGGCCTGGACCGGCATGCCAGCGTAGGGCTGGGCGCCGGGCGGCGTCGCGGCGGGCATCCCGGGATAGGCCGGGATCGCGTGGGTGGTCATGGGCGGAGCCGCTGCCCCCGGCACCATTTTCGTGAGGTCCGCGCCTGGCTGGAGGCTCCGTGGCCAGCCGGGACAGAGGCGGTCGGCAACGCGCATCATCGCCTCGTCGAACTCCTGGCCCGTCTGGTAACGATCCTCTGGCCGCTTGGAAATTGACTTGAGGATCACCTCCTCCAGGCCCATGTCCAGCCCCGGCCGGTGCACGGACGGCGGCTTCGGCGGCGCCTGCACGTGCTTGGCCATCAGCGTGAACGGGCCGTCGGCCTCAGACGCCGTGAATGGAGGCTGGCCGACGATCAGCTCGTAGAACATGATCCCGGTCGAGTAGAGGTCACTGCGCCCGTCGACCTTGCTCGAAGCAACCTGCTCCGGTGACATGTACTGAGGCGTCCCCACGGTCGTGCCGGTCTTGGTCGCCGTGCCGCCAGCGCCGGAGTCGTCGGTCAGGCGGGCGATGCCGAAGTCAGCGACTTTGACCTCTCCCTCGTCGGACATGAGCACGTTCTCGGGCTTCATGTCGCGATGCACGATCTGCCGCCTGTGCGCGTAGTCAAGAGCCTGCAGGACACCGTGCATGACCGCGAAGCTCTGCGGCATCGGCAGGACCCCCCGGTTGAGCCAGTCGCGCAGCGATTTGCCCCGCACGAACTCGAGGACGATGTAGTTGGCATCGCCGATCTGCTCGAGATCGTGGACCTGCACCAGGTTCGGGTGGCTCGCCCGCGCCATGACCTGGGCCTCCTGCATGAACCGCTTCAGCGCGATGGGGTCGGCAACCGCGGACTGGATCAGCTCTTTGATCGCAACCTCGCGACCGAGGCCGGGCTGCTCGGCAAGGTAGACGGCGCCCATGCCGCCGCGGCCAAGCTCGCCCTTGATGATGTATTTGCCTATCCGGCGAACGGCGGGCGCGGCAGCAGGCGTGGGCTCAGCGGCGGCCGGCGGGCTCTGCACCGGGATCATCGGCATCGTTGCGTCGCGGTCGAAGGCCGGCGGCGCAGGGGGCGGCGCATTCTCCGGCGGTGTTGCGGGGGGCGGCGGCATCGGATGCTGCGGGACGAGGCGCAACGTGGCCTCGACATCAGGAGATTCCCTGGCGGGTGGCGTCGCCGGTGGTGCGGGCGAGGCCGGCGGATGGGCCGGAATCAGGCGCATGGTGGCGTCGACATCGGTCGGCTCCCAGCCGGGCGGCGTCGCAGGTGGAGCGGGTGATGCCGGGCGAGCTGGAACCAGGAGCATGGTCGGATCGACCACGCCGTGAGGATCGTTGTCAGGCGGCGCCCACGAGGGCTTCGGCGGTCGGGCCGGAGAGGGCTTGGCGGGTTCCTGGTCCTCTGGGCCGGGCGGCGTCTCAGTCGGCTGACCGGGCTGGGTCATCTCGCTCCGCGAGCCTAGCATGGCCCGTTCTCGGCAGAACACTCTCCCGCGAAGCGGCAAAGTATGGCGTTTTGAGGGAATCGGACCCATAATCGGCCCGCAGCACACCAGCGATATTCAGGAGGGTTTCCATGTCCCAGATGCCACCCCCGCCTCCCGGCCAGCCGGCTCCAACGGGCGCAGGCGCCGTCGGGAGCAACAAGAAGACCTATACGATCCTCGCCTACGTACTCGGATGGCTAGGTGGCCTGATCTTCCTTTTCGTGGGCAAGGACGACCCCGACGTCAAGTGGAATGCCGCCCAGTCCCTGCTGATCTTCGGCGGGCTGACGGTCGTGATCATCATCCTCAACTTCATCCCGGTCGTAGGGCAGATCCTTGGGCTCGTACTCTGGCTGGTCGGATTCGTCTACTGGGTCATCTTCCTTATCCAGTCCCT
>DASXTG010000111.1:0-3588 GCA_036505515.1 Candidatus Dormiibacterota bacterium
CGCCGAATTGGCCACGGCGTTGATCATCTTGGCGCCGTCCTTGATGATCCCGCGCTGCTCGTAGTGCTTGCCGACCATGTAGCCGGTGGTGTTCTGGAGGAAGACCAGCGGCAGGTCGGCCTGGTTGGCGAGCTGGATGAAATGTGCCGCCTTGTTGGACTCCTCGCTGAACAGGACCCCCTGGGCGTTGGCGAGCACGCCCACCGGGAAGCCGTGGATCGACCCCCAACCGGTCACCAGGTTGGCGCCGTACAGCGGCTTCCACTCGTCGAAGCGCGAGCCGTCCACGATCCGGGCGAGGATCTCACGCACGTCGACCGGGGCCTTGAGGTCGACCGGCGCCAGTCCGAGCAGCTCCTCCGGGTCGTACGCCGGCTCCTCGGCCGCCGCTGAGGGCCCGGGCCCGAGCTTGCGCCAGTGCAGGTTGGCGACCGCCCGGCGCCCGAGCCGGATGCAGTCGCGCTCGTCGGCCGCGAGCTGGTCCGCCAGGCCGGAGGTGCGGGCGTGCATCTCGGCGCCGCCCAGCTCCTCGTCGCCGGCGTCCTCGCCGGTGGCCATCTTGACCAGCGGCGGGCCGCCCAGGAACACCTTGGCGCGCTCGGCGACCATGATGGTGTGGTCCGACATGCCAGGCACGTAGGCGCCACCGGCGGTCGAATTGCCGAACACCAGCGCCACCGTGGGGATGCCGGCGCGCGACAGCCGCGTCAGGTTGGCGAAGACGGCCCCGCCGGGGATGAAGATCTGCGACTGGGTCGGCAGGTCGGCGCCGCCCGACTCGATGAGCTGGACCAGCGGCAGCCGGTTGCGCTCGGCGATCTCCATCGCCCGCAGCGACTTGCGGAGGCCGAAGGGGTTGGTGGCGCCGCCCCGGACGGTGGGGTCGTTGGCCACGATCACGCATTCGGTGCCCTCGACCGAACCGATGCCCGTGACCACGCTCGCGCCCACGTGGAAATCGCTGCCCCAGGCCGCCAGCGGCGACAGCTCCAGGAACGGGGCGTCCCGGTCCAGCAGCAGCTCCACCCGCTCCCTGGCCAGCAGCTTGCCCCGCGCCCGGTGGCGGGCCAGATACCGCCCGCCCCCGCCGGCCCTGGCGAGCGCGAGCTGCTCGGAGATCTCGGAGAGCAGCCACAGGTTGGCGCTCCGGTTCTCCCGATACGCCGCCGCGGCGGCATCCACCCGGCTGACCAGCACACTCATGACAACCCTAGGGAACCACGCCGCTCTTACCCGGTCCAGAACCGGAGCCTGCCTGACACATGCGTCCGGTTGTCAAGCCCCGGGTCAAGAGCTCGCGAGGATCTGGTTCTCGATCTGGTGCTGGATGACCATCGAAGAGACTTCGAAATGTTCTGCTATCGGTTCGATGTCATCGAATGCGAATTCGATCTCCGTTAGGTCGAGCTGGTCACGGATCCCGGCTGCAGGAGCCAGCAGTTCCGCCGCAAAGGCTCGTTCAACCCGTTGCCGATCCGTGTGTGCAGGTGTGATCAGGAAAGGATCCGACACGCGCCCGAACAGGAAATGCCAAAGCGCGCGTGCTTGCGCGAATCGCTGGGTCGGCGGGATCATCGGGCGGCCCAATACCAGAAGGTTCGTCCCGCCCGAGGTACGACCAATCGCCTGTAGCCCGACGTCGTGCGATTCCGACAACAACACGGACATCAGGTCTCCGAGCTCGAAGCGCTGGCGGGTGCCCAGACCCAACACGCTTCTCACTCTGGCGGCTTGGCCGTACCCGAGGTCCCAGGGTCTCTGGGTCGCGTCCGTGAGTGCGTGCTCCACCTCAGCGCGAAGTCCATTGTCGCGGGTGCTGTATAGCGCCTGGTCACCGATCCTTCGAGTGGAATCCACGACCCATGTGATCCCGGCAGCCATTCTTTGAGGATTCACAGCGTCGTAGAAATCATCGAGAAGACTTGGCTCCAAGGCGACGGCAGCCCGCTCGATCGAATCCTGAAGGCCAAGCGCGTCGGAGTAGGGGTCGAGGCCGAGCCGCGCGGCAGCGAGAGAGAATGCCGCCTCTTCGAGGTCGGTCCCCTGCAGTTCCTCCCATTCCTTCTGCAGCGAGGTCTCGGAAATCTCGTGCTCGCTAAGCCTGGTAACGACGTCCTGCACGAATAGGGTGAGTGAGCTCTCCAGTGACTCGCGCTCGATCCAAGCTTCGCCGCCGCGAATAAATCTAATAGGTCCCTCGAGCTTGGCGGCGTCATCCGGATACCAGACAAGGTGGATGTGACGCCCTTCTGGAACGATTGTGAGATTCGGCCACAGAAACCCGTCGCCTGCGGCGCGGAGGTTGTGATGCTCACGCATCCTCACCAGAGCGGCTCGTCGGCCCCGAGCGGGATGCAGGTCTCCCAGATCTCCAATAAGCGATGCCGGACGTGAGTGAGCTTTGAGGAACCACCAGTTATAGGCAATCCATTCGGCGAGCGGATAAAGAGGAACGTAGACAGAGCGCCGGATACTCCGAGACTCGATGTCCTCAACCTGCGTGATGCATTCATCGCCAACCCAGATCTCGAGGCGAGCCCACGTAACGCGAAGTTCCGGGGCACGGACCCCCGGCGCGGGCTCCCAGTCGAACCTGAACTTGATCTCGCCCTCGATCATGGCAAACCCTGTGGAAGCTCCTCTTTCTTTAATGGATACCCTTTGTACTCCCCGAGACCCTGGTTCACCAGGCGCCCTTCGTACCAATTCGAGTCGTGCAGGACCCACACGTAACGGGGGAAATCGCCCTCCCAATGCGCGCCGAACTGCCCCTTACGGACCGCTTCTCGCAACCATGCCGTCAGCTCGTCTCGATCGGCGAGGCTGGGATCACACCTGCTGGCATCAGCACGCAGCCTCGGCGGTCCCGCGAACGACGGCTGACGCTTGTGCTCAGCGCTGCCCACATAGCTGACTCTGTCCGCCAACTCGTGCAGGTCGACACCCAACGGTGGCGAGGCGATCTGCCGTCGTTGGGGACGTCGTCTACCCGATGCTCGCATGCTTACAGTATGTCTCACCGGCAGCAGGGCAGGTGGTCAGCCCCAGACGTCGTGGGCCGTCTCGACGACGCGGCGGAGCTTGGCGACCTGCTGGTCGTAGGTGAGCAGGTTGCCCTCGACCGTGGAGGAGAACCCGCACTGCGGCGAGAGGCAGAGCTGCTCCAGCGGCACGAATTTGCTCGCCTGCTCGATGCGGCGCTTCAGCTCGTCCTTGGACTCGAGCTCGCCGCGCTTGGTGGTGACCAGGCCGAGCACGACCAGCTTGCCCTTGGGGACGAAGCGCAGCGGCTCGAACCCGCCGGAGCGGGCGTCGTCGTATTCGAGGAAGAACCCGTCGACCCTCAGCTCGTTGAACAGCGCCTCGGCGACGAAGTCGTAGCCGCCCTCCGCCGCCCAGGAGGACCGGAAGTTGCCGCGGCACATGTGGGTGGTGATGGTCATGCCCTCCGGCCTGCCCGCCAGCGCGGCGTTGATCTGGCGGATGTAGCGCAGGTGCAGGTGCTCGGCGTCGTCGCCGCGCTCGGCCATCATCCGGCGCTGCTCGGGGTCGTTGAGATACGCCAGGCTGGTGTCGTCGAACTGGAGG
>DASXTG010000112.1:0-7542 GCA_036505515.1 Candidatus Dormiibacterota bacterium
CAGGGTCGCGACTGAGAACAGTGCGCCGACCTGAAAACGGTCGGCACCAAGCTCGTGCGCGTAGAGCGGAACGGTGAGGCCGCGAGCGGCGAGTGCGGCGAACACGGCTCCGGCGGCCAGGTAGATCGCGAGTGCACGCCGAGATTCGATGACGCTCACCCGCACCGAATCTTTCAGGGCTGCCCGCCGGCGTGCGACGCACTCGTCTCATCGGCTCGGGCCGCCGATGCGTGTGTCAGGGGGCCCGGCCCGTCGTCGTTACGCATCTGCGATGCGCTCCTCCTGGTGCCACCCCTTCCGTCGCCTCGGCGGCCTGACCGGCGGCCAACGGCCGCCTGCCGCGATCCGAGCGCGCCCCGCCGTCGAGCAGCCCTAGGATACCGGCGCATGGTCCGTCAGCGGGTCGGGGACTGGCGCCAGTCATGGCGCTTCGCCCTGGCCGCGCTCGCCGCGGGCTTACTGGTCGTTGGCATTGGCGCTGGCGCGAACGCCGCGCCTAACAGCGTTCTCGGCGGCATCAACCGGCCCTACTTCGCCGCCCAGGATCTGCTGTTCCCTGCTCCCGCGCCGGATCCTCGCGTGACCCTCGTTGCGATCGACTCGAAGTCGCAGGGTGACCTCGGCGCCTATCCATGGAGCAACGCGTATCACGCCAAGGTGATCAACTACCTCGCGAGCCTCCACCCCAGGGTGATCCTCTTCGACATCGTCCTCGACCACCTCACCCTCAAGGAGGTCGAGCCACCTTTTACGGACACCGACCAGCCCTTAAGGGCGGCCATCAAAGCGGCCGGCAATGTCGTGCTTGTATGCACGCTGAATGACCCGCCCACCAGCTTGTTCGCGGAAGTCGCCGCCGCAGTGGGCGAGCGCGGTTTTGCGAACCCGGACGCTGCGAGCGCGGTCAGGGGGGTTGTCCTGCGCCCGAAACCCACCTGTCCTGAGAACGAAGCGCAGGAACCGGCCTTCATCCAGGCTCTGCGCATCGCGGAGGGCATCAGCGACCCGTTGACCACGTCGAAGGATGGCTCTGAGATCCAGTTCGGACCTCATCGCATTCCTCTCGTCGACAGCCAGATGCTGATCAACTTCAGCAAGGGGTCGGGCGCGACCTGTCGCTACATCGACGCATTGAATGAAAACTGCCCGCGCCCGGAGGTGATCACCGACCACATCGTGGTCGTGGGCACCAAGCTCATCGATGCCGGCGACGTGTACTCGCAAGCGGTGAGCTTTCCGCACGACAGCAGCTTCTGTCCGGAGTTCCGCCAGAGATGCATGCTCGACAACCAGAACTATGGCTACCGGATCGTCGGTGACGCGATCAGTACGGTCCTGAACGATCGCTACCTGCGTCAGCAGCCCCAGACGTCAATGGTGCTTTCGGTGTTGATCCTGTCGGTTCTCGTCGGCCTTCTCGTCTACCTGCTGCCGATCCGACTGGGGTTAGTCGTGACAGGCGCGTTGATCGCTGTCTATGTAATGGGGATCGTGGGCCTGGCGAAGCTCGGATTTCTTTCCGATCCTCTGTACGCGCCGGCCGCCATCGTGCTTGCAGCGGCCGCGTCGCTCGCTGCGCGGTATGTCCTCGAGGAACGCGAAAGGCGAAAGGTCGAAGGCATCTTCGGCCACTATGTCGATCCGCGCATCGTTAGCCAGCTCGCGGCGATGAAGTCCATCGACGACGTCATCTCCAAAGGCGAGCGGCGCGAGCTGACGATGCTTTTCGTCGACATCCGTGGGTTCACAGCGATGTCCGAGGGCATGGCGGCAGAGGACGTGCTGGGCGTCATCCAGGAGTACCTCGATGAGATGAGCGCGCTCATCTTCAAGTGGGACGGAACCATCGATAAATACGTCGGAGACGAGATCGTGGCCATCTGGAACGCCCCGGTGGCGCAGCCCAACCACGCTCTGCTGGCGGTCCGCTGCGCCTACGACCTCGTCAGCAGCGCTCCTGACCTGCAGGCCAAGCTGGTCGCCAAGGGACTGCCGCCGATCGCCTGGGGAATCGGCATCAACACCGGGCCGGCTGTCGTCGGCAACATGGGCAGCAAAGACCGTCTTCAGTACACGGCGCTTGGCGACACCGTGAACACCGCCGCGCGCTTTTGCAGCGCGGCGCCCGCGTTCACCCTGCTCATCGGCTGGCCGACGTTCGAGGCCTGCTCGCAGTTTGTGGCGGTCGACGAAATGCCTGGTCTGCAGCTCAAGGGGAAGTCGGCAGAGAAGTTCCGCTTGCTCAGGGTGAGCGCGATCCGGCAGGACCCTGCCGCGCCGTGGGTGCCCTTCCCGACCGAGATCGCGACAGGCTCGTACGAGATGCTCAAACAGCGCTACACGCACCAATCGATATTCGTGGCGGCGGCCCCGACCGAGACGTGAGCATCGAGCGCGCGGCTCGGCTTCTGTCCGGTGCGCGAAGCGGCCTGGCCATGACCGGGGCCGGGGTATCCGCCGAGAGCGGGATCCCGACTTTTCGGGGCGAAGGTGGGCTCTGGACGCAGTACGACCCCGTGAAGGTGGCTTCGATCGATTACTTCCTCCGGGACCCCAGCGCCTACTGGAGCGTGTCGAGGAACCGAGGCCGACTGGCGCTCGCCGCGCGACCGAATGCGGGCCACTTCGCGCTGGCGGCGCTCGAAGAGGCGGGCCACCTCGCCGCGGTGGTGACCCAGAACACCGACGGACTCCACATCGACGCCGGCAGCCGTCGCGTGATCGAGATTCATGGATCGAGTCGTACCGTGCAGTGCCTCGATTGCGGTGCGCGAGAGCCACGCTCCGAGGTCCAGGCCAGGCTCGACGTGGAGATGCCGCCGCGCTGCAAGCTCTGCGGCGGCACCTTCCTCAAGCCGACGGTGGTTCTGTTCGGCGAGCCGATGCCATTGCTTGCGGTGCAAGAGGCATACTCGCTGGCCCGAGCTGCGGATGTGATGCTGGTGGTGGGATCATCGCTGGTCGTGTACCCGGCCGCCGACATCCCTCTCGAAGCCGTGCGCGCGGGTGCGAAGCTCATCGTCATCAACGCCGAGCCGACGCCATTCGACCGTCTGGCCGAGGTCGTGATCCATGGTCGCTCGGGCGAAATCCTGCCCGACGTGGTGAGCCGGCTCTAGTGGCCTGTACCAGCCATTTACGTTGCATCTGGCGGCTGATTTCCGGCGAGCGTCCGTCGGACGCTGACGCCTGTGTTGCAGGACCCGGCGATCGTCGTCAGGCATCTATCGATGCCATCCTCCTCTCGCCACCCGCGCCTTGGCGTCGCCGGTCTCAACCGCCATCTGCTAACGAAACGGCCGTTACAGTCCACTAGTCCTGCAGAAAAGTCACTCCGCCCGCGCTGATGGGCACCCCGTCCACGATCAGTCGACCACCGGCGTCGATGTCCTGCACAACGCCCTCGACCACCGACTCCGGCAGGTCGACGCGAACCCTCCGGCCGATCGTATCCGACAGCTCCTTCCATCGCGCCACCACCAGCTCTGCGGGTGCGGCGCACCAATTGTCAATGCCCGCTCGCAGCCTGACGAGGAGCTGATCGCGCGGTTGTTCGAGCCTGGCGGCGCCGGCTGGTGCTGACGTGAGGTTGACGCCGATCCCGCAAACCGCTTTCGTCGGCGTCGCCTCGACCAGGATGCCGCCGACCTTCAGCCCGTTCAGCATCAGGTCGTTGGGCCATTTGAGGCGGACTGGAGGCCCGCAGGCTTCGGCGGCTGCAACGCCGGCGGCAAGGCTCAGGAGCGGATTAGGGGCCAGAACGAACGACACCAACAGCGCAGTCCGCGGCGGTGCTTCCCATCGATGGTCCAGGCGCCCACGGCCTGCGGTCTGATGGTCGGCCAGTACCACCGAACCGATCGGCAGCTCGCGAGCGACGTCCTGGGTCGACGAGACCGACTCGAGGTGCACGATCCGAGGGGGATTCACAGAGCGCATAAGCTAGACCCACTCCACATGAAGGTCCACCGCGCCGTGACCCTGATCGCCATGATGCTGCTCGCACTCGGAGTGCTGGCGCTGCTCACCATGAGCGCGATCGCGAACTTCGACAGCAGCAGCCTCATCGCGCTCGGCGTGGTCGTGGTCGCTGCGGCGGCGGGGGGCGTCGGCTTCAGCTGGAAGCGTTACTACCGGCGCTGAGTTCAAAGAATTAGCAATGCTGCGGCTTGGCTACAAGGCGTCCGCCGAGCAGTTCGGCCCACGCACCCTGCTCGACTTCGCCGTCGGCGCTGAGCGGAGCGGCTTCGACAGCGTTTTCGTCAGCGATCACTTTCAGCCGTGGAGGCACTCCGACGGCCACGCGCCGTTCGCGTTCGCGTGGCTCGCCGCGACCGGCGAACGGACAGAGCGCGTGCTGCTGGGCACCTCGGTCGCGACGCCGACGTTTCGCTATCACCCTGCGATCGTCGCCCAGGCCTTCGGGACGCTGGGCTTGCTGTATCCCGAGCGAATGATCCTGGGCGTTGGCACCGGCGAGCATCTCAACGAGGGTGCGCTGGGCATCGAGTGGCCCGACAACAAGGAGCGGTTCGCCCGCCTGCGCGAAGCGGTGCGCCTGATCAAGCAGCTGTGGTCGGAGGAATCGGTGAGCTTCGACGGCGAGTACTACCACACCCGCAACGCAACGATCTACGACCGGCCCGAGCATCCGGTTCCGATCTACGTCGGCGCGGGCGGTCCACAGGTCGCCAAGTACGCGGGTCGCGCGGGCGATGGCCTCATCTGCACCTCGGGCAAAGGAATGGAGCTCTATGCCGAGCAGCTGCTGCCCGCATTCAACGAGGGCGCGACCGCTGAAGGTCGCGACCTTTCGTCGCTCGACAGGATGATCGAGGTCAAGGTGTCGTACCACACCGACCGCTCGCGCGCGGTGGAGGACACCAAGATCTGGGCGGCGCTGGCGCTGCCCGCGGAGACCAAGGCCGGCGTGGACGACCCCCGCGAGATGGAGAAGCTTGCTAGGGGTGTCGAGGACGTTGCCCACAAGCGATGGCTGGTCTCGAACGACCCTGACGAGCACCTCGAACAGCTGCGCCCTTATCTCGAGCTGGGCTTCAACCACCTGGTCTTCCACGCGCCGGGAAACGACCAGGCGGCCTTCATCGAGCTCTATGGGTCGCAAATTCTGCCGAGGATCCGCAGCGCATGGGGCTAAACGTCTGGGTGATCGTTCTGGTCAAGGACTTCGACGATGCCAAGCAGAGACTTGGTCCTGCGCTCGATCCGCCGGCGAGGCGCGCGCTCGCGCGGCGAAACGCGCAGCGGGCAGTTCGCGCGGCCGCGGCGGGGCCGCATCGACTGGTCGTCGCCGGCAGCGCCGAGGTGGCGAAGATGGCGGATCGGCTGGGCGCAGACGTGCTGATCGAGCCTCGGCAGGAAGGACAGAACGTCGCGGCGCGGCGGGGAATCGCACGCGCAGTCAGCGCGGGGGCGACCGCCGTGCTGCTGCTGTCGAGCGATCTGCCGTTGGTGACCAGAAAGTCGGTTCGTGCGCTGCTCGACGTCGCCGGCGGTCTTGCCGCGCCGGTCGCCGTCGCGGTGCCCGCGGTCGGCCGGGGTGGCACCAATGCCCTCTATCTCGATCCACCGAACGCGATCGGCCTGCATTTCGGCTCGGACTCGCTGGCGGAATTTCGGCGCGAGGCGGAACGAAGGGGCGTCAGCTTCGTGGTGCAAAGGTCTGACGCGATGGGGCTCGACCTCGATGAGCCTGCCGACCTCGCCCGCGTGCGGCGCGCGGGGTGAAGCGTCTCGAGCTTTTTGCGGTAGAGGGTCTGCCCGAGATACGTCCAGATGATGACGTGGGCGAGCTCATCAACGCCCGGACCGCGCTTGCGAATGGCGATGTGGTCGTGGTCGCGCAAAAGGTCGTCTCCAAATCAGAAGGCAGGTTGCGCGCCCTCGATTCGGTGAAAGCCAGCGATGAGGCGGTGCGGATCGCCTCGCAGCTGGTGGCTTCGCCGGACCCTCGGTTCGTGCAGGTCGTCCTGGACGAGAGCGTGCGCGTGGTGCGGTCACGACGCGTTCTCATCACTGAGACTCGACACGGATTCGTATGCGCAAACGGCGGCGTTGACCAGTCCAACATCGCCGGCGACGAAATCGTGTCGCTGCTGCCCGAGGATCCCGACTCGAGCGCCGAGCGCATTCGCGCGCGCCTCATCGAACTGAGCAGCAAGCCGGTCGGCGTCATCGTGTCCGACACCTTCGGCCGTCCATGGCGCCTGGGCATCGTGAACGTGGCGCTGGGAGTGGCCGGCCTGCCGGCGTTGTTGGATCTGCGCGGCACCCCGGACGATTCCGGCCGCGAGCTGCACGCTACTGTGCTCGCGATCGCTGACGACGTGGCTTCGGCCGCCGGCATCGTCATGCGCAAAACGGCCCGCGTGCCGGCCGTGGTGGTTCGGGGCCTGGAGCTGGCAGGCGATGGTCATGGCCGCGACCTCGTTCGCCCCGCCGCCGAGGACGTGTTCAGGTGAAGATAGTGGTGCTCGCTGGGGGCACCGGCGGCGCGAAGCTGGCTGCCGGCTTCCAGGCGCTGCTGCCGCCAGGCGACCTCACGGTCATCGCCAACACCGCTGATGACGATCAGTTCTGGGGCCTGCTGGTCAGCCCTGACGTCGACGCCACGATCTACCGCCTCGCAGGCGTATTTGACGAAATAGCCGGCTACGGACAGCGAGGGGACACATTCCACACGCTCGAGGCGCTTGGGCGGCTAGGCGAACCAACGTGGTTTCGCATCGGTGACAGGGATCTCGCCTCTCACGTCCTGCGAGCGGAGATGCTGCGTCGTGGCTGCCGGGTCACCGAGGCCGCGCTGGAGCTTGGGCGCCGATTTGGTTTGAGCACCCATGTTCTGCCAGTCACGGACGACAGGCTCAGGACGCGTTTCGGGACCGATCGCGGCTCGTTTTCGTTCCAGGAGTACTTCGTGCGCGAGCGACTCGGCCCGGCGCTGCGATCGATTGAATTCGATGGTGGGGATTCGGCAACGCCGACGCCGGAGGTGAGCTCGGCGCTGGCGGGCGCCGATCTCGTCGTCATCGGTCCGTCGAATCCACTGATTTCGATCGCGCCGATTCTCAAGGTGGTGGGCCCGCTGCTCACACGGGGGCGGACGGTGGCGGTGACGCCGATCGTTGGCGGCATCGCTCTCAAGGGACCGACGGTTGAGATGTTCCGAGCACTCGGGCTCGATCCGTCGCCCAAGGCGGTGGCGCGCATGTACGAGACGGTGTCCGGCACGTTTGTCCTTGATAGGCGCGATGCACAGCTGGCGCCGTCCATCGAGCGGATCGGCTGCCGCGTGATCGTCACCGACACCGTCATGTCGGATGGGGGATTGGCCCTGGCCGCGCGGCTCCTCGACGCGTGAATCCGGCCTTACCGGACGTACGAGTTGGCGACCATGACCAGCACGCCGATCAGCACCATCACGAGGCCGACCACGAGCACCGCGTACTGGGCAATCGCCATCGCCGCGCTGGGACGCTTGACCTCTTCTTCGTCGCTCTCCGTCCCCGGCGCGGCGCCCGA
>DASXTG010000113.1:0-7052 GCA_036505515.1 Candidatus Dormiibacterota bacterium
CTCGAGACGGTTGGTGGATGCCGCTCGGGCTGCCGAGGAGAGGGAGGCAGCGCGGCTGCCCGAGCTCGAGCGCGCGGCCCTGGCGGCTGACCAGGCGGCTGCTGATGCGGCGGGCAGGCACGAGCAGCACGTCGAAGCCGCGAGCCATCATCGCGCGGCGGTGCACCAGGCCGAACATGATCGTGCGCGGTGGCGGCAGCGGGCCGAGGAGCTGGCACGGCAGATGAAGGCGGTGGACCAGGACCTGAACGAGCTGCGCCGGTCCACCGGCGAGCGGTCAGCGCGCCTGGCGGCAGCGACGAGCTCTGCCACGGCCGAGCACGACGCGCTGCCGGCGCTAGTGGGCTCGCTCGAGACCGCGAAGCAGAGCCTTGCCGCCGTCGAGCAGGAGTCGCCCGAGGAAGATGCAGAAATGGCCGAGGGCGCGCGACGGCTGGTCGCCCTCGAAGAGGCGCGCATCGATGCCCGCCTGAAAGCGGGAACGCTGGAAGGAAACCTCGGTCTGATCGCCCGCGAGGCAGAGCTTCTCGGGGCGCGGATGGAAGAGATTCGCTCGCGCATGGCTGATGGCGTTGCTCCTGAGGAGATTCCCGGCGGCAAGGCGCGGGAGAAGGAGATGCGCGCGCTGGAGCGGCGGCTGGAGGAGATCGGGCCGACCAATGCCCTCGCCGAGTCGGAATGCCGCGAGCTTGAGGGACGCTTCGAGACGCTCCGATCCCAGCTCGACGACATCGCCGCGGCGCGCGCCGACCTCGAGCAGCTCATCACCAGGCTGCGTGAGGAAGAGGAGTCGCGTTACGAGGCGGTCTTCGGCGCTGTCGCCGCCAACTTCCATGAGTACTTCTCTCAGCTCGCACCAGGCGGCCGCGCGACGCTGCGGCATGCCGACGGTGACGAGGGCCCACGGTCTGGCGTCGACATCCTGGTCCAGCCGCCGCGCAAGCGCCTTCAGAATGTGACCCTGCTGTCATCGGGCGAGCGCTCCCTCGCGGCGCTCGCGCTGGTGCTGGCGCTGGACGAGGTCAACCCCAGCCCGTTCACGATTCTCGACGAGGTCGACGCCGCGCTGGATGACGCCAACGTCGGCCGCTTCGGAGAGATGCTTGCCCGTCTTGGCGCGCAGCGCCAGTTCCTCGTCATCACCCACAACCACGTGACGATGTCGCACGCGTCGACTCTGTATGGGGTCCACCTCGACGAGAGCGGTTCCTCGCACCTGGTGTCGGTGCGGCTGGAGGACATCCGGAAGCCGGCCTCAGCCACGCGGACGACAGCCCAGGCTGGCTGAACCCCTGGGCGGGAGCGTGCGCGCCAGGCGCGGGCAGGATGAGCTTTACTGATCGCTGGAGCCGGGTCGGCGGCCGCACACGAAGGCTGCTCGCGGCGGGGCTCAGATCCCTCAGCGCGCCGCTTGCACCCGGCTATTACGACGAGCTCGAGGAGGTGCTGCTCGCGGCTGACGTCGGGCCCGCCATGGCAGCGCGTCTGTCGGCGAGCGTCCGTGCGGGCTCGCCCCGAACGCGCGAAGAGGCTGAGGCCGCTCTGGTGCGAGCTGCGCGATCCCTGATGTCCGATCGCGCCCGCGAGCTCGACCTGTCGGGTGAGCCCGCTTGCGTGTTGCTCTACGGCATCAACGGCGCGGGGAAGACGACAACAATCGGTAAGCTGGCGCACAGGCTGCTGGCGCAAGGGCACATGCCGCTCGTGGTCGCCGCGGACACGTATCGCGCCGCCGGCATCGAGCAGATGGTCTCGTGGGCCGAGCGTGCGGGAGCGGCCAGCTTCGCCGGCGCACCGGGAGGGGACCCGGCCGCTGTGGTGTTCGACGGCTTGCGCCATGCGCGAAGCCGGGGCCATGACGTCGTGCTTGTTGACACCGCAGGCCGACTCCAGACCCAGCTCAATCTCCTGCAGGAGTTGGCCAAGATCGGTCGGGTCACCACCAAAGCCCTTGACGGCGCGCCGTTCGAGTCGCTGCTCGTTCTCGATGCAGTCCTCGGCCTATCGAGTCTGGTCCAAGCACGCGAGTTCCACCAGGCGGTGCCGATCACGGGACTGGTTCTGGCGAAGCTCGATGCGACCGCAAAAGGCGGTGCTGTGATCGCAATAGAGTCGGAGCTCGGCGTGCCGGTCAAGCTGGCGGGCGTGGGGGAGCGCATAGACGACCTGGTGCCATTCGAGCCCGAACCATTCGTGCGTGCAATGTTTGAATCCAATGCCAGTCGCTGACCCGCACTGTCACACGCTGGCCTCGGACGGCATGGTCACGCCGGCCCAGCTGGTCGACGGGGCGGTCCACGCGAAGATCGACCTGATCGCGGTCACCGACCACGACACGATGGCCGCGGTGCGCGAGGTCAAGGAGCGGGGCGAGGCCGCCGGGGTGTCAGTGGTCGCGGGACAGGAGGTGACGACGAAATGGCCGGCCCAGACCCACGTCCTGGGCTGGTTTCTGGAGAAGCCGATCAAGAGAGGAATGACGCTGGGCGACACGGTCGACGCGATCCACGAACAGGGTGGACTGGTGATCCTTCCGCACCCCTTCATGCCGTTCTACTTCGGCTCGATCCAGCCGGGCATGCTGCTGCGGCTCATCGAGCACCACACGGTCGATGGCGTCGAGGTGGAATCGACTGTGCCCATGGGTGCCTCGCGACGCGGGCTCCTCATCAAGTTCTATGAACAGCATCGCGACCGTTTGGGGGCGCCGATCGGCGGCAGCGACAGCCATTTCGGCGGCAACGACATCGGGCGCGTGGTCACCGATTACGACGGTGACTTTCGCGCTGCGGTCCTGCGGCGGACGACCCGTCCGCGGCGCGGCACGCGCCGACCCGTTCCCACTGGCATCGCCCTTCGCCAGCAGTGGCGGGCGTTGGTCGAGCTGCCCGTCAGGCGTGCGCGCGGCCGCTTATGAAGGTCTGTCCTCGAGGCCGAGGCCGAACATGGCCTCGAGGTCGTGCGCCGAGAACTGCTGGAACGCCACCATGGTCTGGGTGCGCTCGATTCCGTCGAGCTTGGTCAGGCGCTGGGTGACCACCTCCGCAAGCTCGTCGTGCTCCCGCACGCGCACCATGACCACGAAGTCCCACTCGCCGGTGACCGTGTAGACCTCCGACACGCCGGGAACATCCGCAAGCTTTGGACCCAGGTTGGTGAGTGCTTCCCGCGTGGACTTGACGAGGATCACCGCAGTCAGCACGCGCCGAGTCTACTCGACGGGGACGAAGTAGCCCTCATCGAATCCATAAGCCCACACGTCCATCTCGGGATATTGGATGCCGTGGGCTCCGAGGATGCTGCACACGTGCGTGCGATGGTCGTTGCCGTGATGCAGTGCCTGGACCAAAACCACGCCGGCCTGGCCACGGAACGTCCCGTTGTCAAAACCCTCGATCCACTGGTCCGCCGGTATTCGCTCCGCGATCCCGAGCAGCTCGGCGTCGCTCTGCGCAAGCATGTCGCGAACCTCTGTTACGCCCGGGAATTCGGAATTCTGTGCGGGCTGGGGCGTGCCCCCGCTCAGACGTATCACATAACGCTGCTGCGCTGATACAAGGTGTTGAAGGGTGTCGGCGATGCTTCCATATGTCCCTGGCGTCGTCCACTGCAGCTGCTCATCGCTCAGCGGAGCGAGGGCATCGAACAGCTTCTGGTTCGCCCACGCGTGATAGCGGTACGCCTCGAGCAGTGTCGGTCCCACGCCGGCAACATTTTAGTTGCTGGTAAGCTGTCAAGGTATGCGCCTTGACAGCCTCCAGACGCGAAGCCGCTCGCTGGCCCTGTTCGAGCGGTACGGCGCCCTCCTCACGGACCATCAACGTGCCGTTCTCGATCTCTACATGAGGAGCGACTGGTCGCTCGCCGAGATCGCCGCTCATGAAGGCACGTCACGATCAGCAGTGCACGACATCGTCAGGCGCTCGACCCGCGCGCTCGAGGATTTCGAAAAGCGCCTTGGCCTGCTCGTGGAGGCGGGTCGGCGGAAGCGAAAGATCGCGTCCCTCGAGCGAGACCTGGCAGGCCTGAAGCAGCGCGTCGCCGAGCTGGGAGCACTGAATGTTTGAGGCACTCGGAGCCCGGCTGGCTGCGGCCCTGAAGAAGATCTCGGGCCGGGGCGTGCTTCGGCCCGAGGACGTCGATGCGGGCCTGCGCGAGGTGCGGCTCGCGCTGCTCGAGGCCGATGTCAACTTCAAGGTCGTCAAGGAGTTCATCGAGCGCGTTCGCGGCCGCCTCGCCGGCGCCGAGGTCGCGTCCGGGCTGACCGCTCCACAGCACGTGGTAAAAGCGGTCAACGATGAGCTCGTCGAGCTGCTGGGCGGGAACTCGGAAAGCCTGCGCTACGCGGCTTCACCCCCAACCGTCGTCATGCTGCTCGGCCTCCAGGGCTCTGGCAAGACCACCAGCGCCGTCAAGGTTGCCCTCCTGGCCAGGCGCGAGGGTCACAAGCCGATGCTGGTCGCTCTGGACCTGCGCCGGCCGGCTGCGATCCAGCAGCTGCGGACCCTGGCCGAGCGGGAGGAGGTCGCGTTCCACTCGGGCACCGGCTCGGTCGAAGAGATCGCCCGCGAAGCAGTGCGCGAAGCCGCCCGGCTCGGGCACGACGTCCTGATCCTCGACACCGCCGGCAGGCTCCACGTCGATGAGGAGCTGATGGAGGAGCTTAAGGAGCTCAAGGCGGCGCTGAAGGTGACTGAAACACTGCTTGTGGCCGACTCGATGACCGGCCAGGAAGCGGTCAGGGTGGGGGAGGCCTTCGGTGAGGCGGTAGGTCTTGACGGGGTGATCCTGACCAAGCTCGACGGTGACGCGCGGGGCGGGGCGGCGCTCTCGCTGCGGGTCGCGACCGGGCAGCGCATCCGCTTTGCCGGCACCGGCGAGCGGCCGATGGACCTCGAGGTGTTCCACGCCGAGCGGATGGCGTCGCGAATCCTCGGCATGGGCGACGTCCTGAGCCTGATCGAGCGCGCAGAGCGGTCGATCGACCAGTCCCAGGCGAAGCAGGTCGAGGGCCACCTACGGGCCGGTCAGGTCACGTTCGACGACTTCCTGGTTCAAGTCAGGCAGCTGCGCAAGATGGGGTCATTGGAGGGGATCCTCGAGATGGTTCCCGGAGGTGCGTCCCTGAAAGGTCAGGTCGCGGGCGTGGACACCGAGCGCGAGGTGAGCCGCATGGAGGCGGTCATCCTGTCCATGACTCCACGTGAGCGAGCGCACCCGGAGCTGATCGACGGGGCCCGCAAGCGGCGCATCGCTCGAGGCAGCGGGCTGCAGCCCGCAGACGTCAATCGGGTCCTCAAGGCGAGGGAGGCGATGCAGAAGCTCGCCAAGCAGCTTGGAGATGGCGGAGGCAAGGCCGGGCTCGCCCGGCTGTTCGGACAAGGAGGCAGAGGTTGGTCAAGATCAGGCTGAGGCGCATGGGGGGCAAGAAGCATCCCTTCTACCGCCTCGTGGTCGCGGACGCGCGCTCGCCGCGCGATGGGCGGTTCATCGAACACCTGGGTTACTACGATCCGATGACCGACCCGGTTCAGGTCAAGATCGATGTCGAAAAAGTGGTGCGCTGGCTCCACCAGGGCGCTCAGCCGAGCGAAGCCGCAAGGAGCCTGTTGAAGCGGGAGGGGATTCTTGAGCGACTTTCAGAGACACGGAAGTCGACCGCCTCGGCGTGACGGCGGGCGCGGCGGATACAACCGAGGTTATCGGCGCGAGGGACCTTCGGGCCCTCCGGGTCCGGGCATCGACTACCGGGCCCTGGTCGAGTACGTGGCCAGGTCCCTGGCCGAGAAGCCTGAGGAGGTCATGGTCGAGGCGTTCGAGCGTGGTGGCGGCACGGTGGCGATCAAGGTCAAGCTTGCGGAAGGCGACGTAGGACGGTTCATCGGCAAGGCCGGGCGGAACATCGAAGCCCTGCGGACGCTTGTGCGTGTGGCTTCGCAGCGCGACCGCAAGCGGGTGTTCGTCGATCTGGCCAATCCTTCCTTAGCCGACCACACCCCTCACGGCGGGCGCGGTCGGGAACACCGCGGGAGCTCGCCGGCATGATCCGTGTTGGTCAGGTCAGCGGTGCCTATGGACTCGATGGCGCTGTAAAGGTTTTGCCCTTGACAGACTTTGGAGACCGATTCGATCCCGGCTCGGCCGTTCTGCTGGACGGCACCGAGCGGCGTGTGCAGTGGAGCCGCATCGGCCAGTCGGGCCTGGTCGTGAAGTTGCATGGCATCGAGAACCGCACCGTGGCGGAGCTCTTCCGAGGACGATACCTGGAGGTTCCGGAGGAGACTGCACGCCCGCTCCCCGCGGGCCGCTTCTACCACCATCAGCTGGTCGGCCTCACTGTCGAGACCGCCTCCGGCCAGCGGCTCGGCACCATCGCGGAAGTGCTGGAGCGTCCGGCCAACGACGTTTGGGTGAGCCGTGAGGGCAAGCTCGAGCATCTGATCCCGGCCACGCGCGACGCCGTGGTCGACGTGAACCTCGAGGCAAGGCGCGTGGTGGTCGCGGACTGGCTGGTAGAGATCGAGGATGCCTGACCGCATATGAGATTCGACGTCGTGACGATCTTTCCTGGGATGTTCGGCCCTGTCTTTGCGGCGGGGGTGGTCGGTCGAGCGATCGAGCGCGGCGTCATCTCGCTCCACACGCACGACCTGCGCGACTACACGCACGACCGCCATCGCCAGGTCGACGACGTTCCGTTCGGGGGCGGCCCCGGGATGGTCCTGAAGCCAGAGCCTGTGTTCGAGGCGGTGGAGTCGATCCGCCCTCATAACGCCGGGCCCGTTGTGTTGATGGAGCCATGGGGGCAACGCCTGGACCAGCGGCTGGCCGAGGAGCTGGCGGCAGAGCCAGGACTGATCGTGGTGTGCGGCCGCTACGAGGGAGTCGACGACCGTGTGCGCGCTGCGCTGGCGAGTCGCGAGATCTCGATCGGAGATTACGTTCTCAGCGGCGGCGAAATCCCTGCGATGGTATTGATCGACGCTGTGGCACGGCTGGTGCCGGGCGTGGTCGGCGATCCTGCGTCTTTGGCGCAGGACAGCTTTTCCACG
>DASXTG010000114.1:0-1739 GCA_036505515.1 Candidatus Dormiibacterota bacterium
TTGGCCATGGCCTCGTCGCTGGGCTCGCGCACGGGATAGCCCGTGGTGTGGAAGGAGATCGGCATGCGGCACTCCTGGGCCGCCTCCCACAGCGGATCCCAGGCGGAATGCCAGATGGGAAAGATGGCGCTCCCCACCGCGAAGTCCGCGCCCTTGAGGCCGAGCCGCGCCGACCGCCGGAGCTCCTTGGCCGCGGCCTCCGGATCATGATTGGGAATGCAGGCCAGACCGACGAAGCGCCGGGGATCGGTCTTGCAGAAGTCCGCCGCCCAGTCGTTGTAGATCTCGTACACGGCCTGGATCACCTCGCGGTCCTGCATGCGCATGCCGATCCCGAGGATCCCGTACATCACCTCGGCGTCGATGCCGTCGAGCTCCTGGTCCTTCAGGCGTAGCTCGGGCGTGGTGGGGTGCGGGCCCCCCTCGTAGAAGCCGACCTCGAACATCTTCTCCACGTGCTTCGAGAATCCGCGCTGCACGGGGTCGAAGCCGAACCCCAGACCACCGAAGACCCCGAGCTCCTTGTCCTCGGCGTACCAGCGCGGGCCCTCCGGCGTCTGGCGAACCTGCGGGACCTGGTCTCGCAACCTGGCCGGCGCGTTCTCGATCCAGAGGTCGCCGGGCATCCAGGTCATGTCGATGTGGCAGTCGGCGGAAATGATGCGGTAGGTCATCTGAGCCTCCCGGGTCGCTGCTCAGGAGCGGCGGATGTGGGGCGAGAGGGCAAGCTAGACCGCCGCCTGGTGCGCTTGCGTCTGCACGTCGAGATTGACGAGATCGAAAGGCGAGGCCGTCGCTTCCAGCATGCCCCAGCTTTTCAGCCAGTCGAAGGTGCGCTGCATCTCGTCGAGGGGGATCGGCGCGGGATCGCACACCACGAGACGGCTCTCGCGCAGATCGTCGATGGTGAGGGCGGCGACCTCGGGGTCGTCCTTGCCGTGGTAATCGATGAAATAGTGGAGATAGGCGCGCTTGTTCGCGTTGATCCGGCGCACCGCCTCGCGCACCGCGCGGTTGAACGCGGCATACGTCTCGGCATCGACTCGCTCGGAGCCGACCTCGGTGCCGTGGAAGAAGGCGGAACAGATCGTCCGGCAGCCTTTCTTCTCGGCGAGCGTGATGTGGGGTTCGGTCAGGGTCGTCGCCTCGACCTCGCCCCTCAGCATCGAAGCGAGGCGGAAGCGCGAGCCGTTGGGGGCCTGGCACAGCTTGATCATGTCGCGGGGCAGGAACCCTTCCAGCATGTGGAGCGCGATGTAATGGGTGCCGAAATAGAAGGGCACGCCGATGATCCGGTTGGCGAGCTGCTGTGGCGTATAGACCGGTGACTCCGGCGGCACCACCAGCGCCGAATAGGTGATGATGGCGCGGCGACCGAGCTGGCGGCTCTTGACGCCGGTCTCCTGGACCCGACAGTAATTACCCCATTCGCAGGCGTTGTACATATCCGCCTTGCCCTGCTCGAAGAGGCGGCCATGGCTCGTGAACGGGTTCACCCCGTTGGGGCTGGTGACGTCGACCTCGGTCTTCTTCGAGACGCCGCCTTCGCGGTCGGCCCATTCGACGAGGAGCCCCTCCTTCTCGAACAGCCCTTCGTGATAGGCGACCAGCTCCGGCAGGCCCTGGAACGGCGCGGTCGTTTCCAGCACCAGCTTCTTCATGGCCGAGCCTCCCGGTTTCCGCGGCATCGACGGTCATCCGAGAGCATCGCGCACGCGACCGGCGCCGTCAACCGCGGG
>DASXTG010000115.1:0-5426 GCA_036505515.1 Candidatus Dormiibacterota bacterium
CCGCGCAGCCTCGAGGGAATCGAGCTCGCGGGCGAGCCGATCGACGTGATGGTGGACAGCATCTACCCGATCGAGCTCGAGCACGACGGCGCCGCGATCTTCCACGACGCGAACCCGGCGGTCGCGCCAGGCCCGGCGCTGGTGCGCGCCGTATCTGGGCTGCAGCCCGAGAACAACGGCAAGCTGACGCTGAGGGTCAAGTCGCATGGCTACAAGACGTGGCCCTGGCTCCGCCTTCGGTTCACGACGCCCAAGCTTCAAAAGCGCTTCGAGCTCCTGGATGTGGCGTGGTCGCAGCTCGCGCTTGCGTCCGAGGTGGCGGCGAGTCCTCGTGAGAAGGCGGCTGTGGAGAAAGCGGCCACAATCGTGATGAAGGCGAAGCTCGAGGGTGCTGGCCTTCCGGTGCGACTCGATGCGGCAGGCGCTGCGCTCGAGGCGGTGAGCAAGCGGGTGCGCGGCCTGCGCGTCCACGTGATCGGCCACAGCCACATCGACATGAACTGGCTGTGGACCTGGCCGGACACGCTGGAAGTGATCCGGCGCGACTTCGCGACCATCCTCGACCTGATGGACGAGTTTCCCGAGATGACCTTCACGCACAGCCAGGCTGCGACCTATGAGGTGATCCGGAAGCATGCGCCCAGCTTGTTCTCCAGGGTGCGCGAGTACGTGGCGGCCGGACGCTGGGAGCTCGCCACCATGCAGTGGGTCGAGAGCGACCTCAACATGGTTTCGGGCGAATCGCTGGCCCAACACCTCACCCATGCCGTCTCGTACTCGCGCGAGCATTTCGGTCGCAGGCCATCGGTCTTCCTGGCCCCGGACACATTTGGGCATGCGGGCAACGTGCCTCAAATGGCGCGATCGGCCGGGGCCCGCAGCTACTACCACCACCGATGCAACCCTGGAGGGCATGACCTCTGGCCGGCCTACTGGTGGGAGGGTGACGATGGCAGCCGGATCCTTGCCCTGTCGACGCCGAGCTACAACGGCCTGATCACCGCCGCGGGTGTCGCCGCGGCTGCGCTGCGCGCTCATCGAAACGGCCTCGACTCAGCCCTCCTCTTTCATGGCATCGGCGACCACGGCGGCGGGCCGACGAGGCAGGGCCTCGAGGCGCTGCGGCGCTTCGCCACGCTGCCGTGCCTCCCCGACGCGCGCTGCAGCACGCTGACGGCCCACACCAAGGAGGTGGTGGCGTCGCGCGTCCGCCTCCCGGTCCACCGCGGAGAGCTGAACACGATCTTCGAAGGCTGCTACACGACCCATGTGGACGCCAAGTCCCGCAACCGCCGGGCCGAGAACCTGCTCAGCACGGCGCAGACGCTGGCCGCGCTCGCAGCGGTAGACGAGCGGGAAAAGATTGGCGAAGCGTGGCGGGGCGTGATGTTCAACCAGTTCCATGACATCTTCTGCGGCTCCTCGATCCACGAGGCGTACGAGCAGAACATGCGCGACCTGGCGGAGGCGGACGCTACAGCGAGTGCAGTCATCGATGGTGCTTTGTCAGCACTCACGGCCGTGAGCGCAGCAGGCCGCGTCGCGGTCACGAACCCGCTTGGCTGGGAGCGCGAGGAGGTGGTTGTGGTTCCCGCCGTGCGCACCAGGCGGCAGGAATCAGTCCGGCTCGTCACGCCGCGCGGAATTGCCACGCCCGGCCAGTGGACGTCCGAAGGTCTGGCCTTTCTCGCGCGCGTGCCGGCCTTCGATACCGCGGACTATGCCGTTCGCCCTGACGCCAAACCTCCCGCCGCCATCGCCGTCACAGAGGACCCTCTGTATCTGGCGATCGAGACCGAGACTTTTGCCGCTCGAATTCATCGCCCGTCGGCGGCGATCGTGTCGCTGCGCGACAAGCGGGAGGGGCGCGAGCTCGTCGGATTCGGCCTGCGACGGGGGAGCGACTACTTCGACCTGGCACGCATCGACCTGGCCTTGAACGTGCTGCAGCTGCTCGAGGAGCGGTTCCATCCGATGTCCGCGTGGCATCTCGACGACGTGGCTAGCGAGATCTCACTCGTCGACGGTGCGGTCACCGAGGTGATCGAGACCGGACCGGTCCGAGCGGTGGTCAAGGCCACGCGCACATTCCGCCACTCCCAGATCGAGCAGCGCATCGTCTTCTACAAGCAGGTCGGCAGGATCGACTTCGAGACGCTGATCGACTGGCAGGAGGTCGGCGGTCCTGAGCAGGGGATTCCCAACCTGAAGGTGGCGTTCAACGGCCGCCTGCTCGGAACCGAAGCGTGGTTCGAGGCTCCATATGGCGCAACCAGGCGCCCGGCGGACGGGCAGGAGGTGCCGGCGTTGCGTTGGGCGGGCGTCGGGGGCGACGCATATGGATTGTCCCTTCTCAACGACGGCCGCTACGGCCACGACGCGCTCGGCAGCCGGCTGCGTCTTACCCTGGTCCGCAGCGCAGTCGACCCGGATCCGATCTCCGATGTCGGCCGGCACAGCGTCCGCTACAGCCTGGTGCCCCATCGCGGAGACTGGAGGGAGGCAGACATTCCTCGACTGAGCGCAGGTTTCAACCAGCCCTTGATCGCGCGCCACGGGCGCGAGCGCGTGGCGCCACGGCGCTCGTCATGGCGGCCGGTGGTGACCGGCTCCCCGGGCGTGATTATCAGCACCCTGAAGCAGGCGCACGAAGGCAGCGGCCGGGTCCTGCGGCTCAACGAGGGCTTTGGGCGGAAGGGTGAAGCGGTCGTCGGCGGATTGCCGGCGGGATGGCGCGCAGACAGGGCGGCGATCACCGAAGAGCCCCTGGCGCGATTGCCCGTCCGCGGCGGGCGCTTTCGCGTCCGGATGCGCCCGTGGGAGGTGGTCTCGGTCCTGCTCGCTCCAGGCCCGAGGCGCGCATGAGCAAGCCGCTCGCGGTCGGTGTGATCGGCTGCGGGACCATCAGCGGAACGTACATGCGGAACATGAACGCCTCGCCCCTGGTCCGTGTGGTTGCCTGCGCCGACGAGGTGCCGGAGCGAGCCCGCGAGCGTGCCAAGGAGTTCGGCATCGCACGCGCATGCAGCGTCGAAGAGCTGCTCGCGGACGGTGATGTGGAGCTGGTCGTCAACCTGACGATCCCTGCCGCACACGCCCCCATCAATTTGGCCGCGCTTGCCGCCGGAAAGCACGTCTACACGGAGAAACCGTTCGCCACGACGCGGGAGGACGGAGAACGCATCCTGGAGGCGGCTGCCGCTGCGGGCTTGACCGTTGCTTGTGCGCCGGACACGGTGCTCGGGGCGGGCATCCAGACGTGTCTGAGACTCCTGGACAGCGGCAAGCTTGGCGAGAGGCTGGGCGGAGCCGGCTTCGCCCTCGACTTCGGGCCGGAGGACTGGCATCCGAACCCCGCCTTCTTCTTCGAGCCGGGCGCGGGCCCGCTGTTCGACGTCGGGCCTTACTACGTCACGACGCTGGTCTATCTGCTCGGGCCGGTGCGAGCGGTCAACGGAATGGGTCGCATCCTGTACACAGCGCGAACGGCTGCCCGCGGGCCTCGCAAGGGCGAGACGTTCAAGGTCAGCGTGCCCACCTTGATAACCGGCCTGATCGAGTTCGAGAGCGGCGCGCAGGCCACGCTCGTCGCCAGCTACGGGATCGGAGGCACCAACCTCCCCAATATGCAGATCTACTGCACGGGTGGCGTCCTCGGCGTGCCCGACCCCAACACCTTCGGCGGGCCGGTCAGGGTCCGGGACAACGAACGCGAAGCGAAGTGGCGCGATGTCCCGCTCCTTTACCGCCACACGGACAGCCGCGGAAACTTTCGCGGGCTCGGGGTGATCGAAGCCGCCCAGGCGATCGGCGAGAAGCGGGCGCCTCGCGCTTCAGGCGAGCTGGGCTACCACGTGCTCGACGTGATGCAGTCGATCGTCGAGTCGGCCGCAAGCGGCGAGCGGGTGAAGGTGACCAGCAATTTCAGCGTGCCGCCGCCGCTGCCGGTCGACGCTACCCTGGCGATGGCGCAATGATCGCGGCACAGCTGTACACGATCCGGGGCAAGCTCCAGGATCCGCGGCGCCTGGGCGGCGTGCTCGGCCGGCTGCGCGAGATCGGATATCGGGCGGTCGAGGTGGCCGGCCTGGGACGAAAGACGATCGACATCTTCGGCGCAGAGCTCAAGAAAGCGGACCTCATCGCGTGCGCCGCCCACCAACCGCTGGAGAGCGTGGCCCGCGAGCCGGCCGCTGTGGCCGAGCAGTGCCGGGAGTGGGGCTGCGGTTACGTGGTCATCCCGAGCCTGCCCGACGACTACCGGTCCGCGGCCGGTTTTCGCCGCTTCGCCGGTGAGGCGGCCGGCCTGGCCCGCGGCCTGCAGCCGCACGGCTTGCAGCTCGCTTACCACAACCATGCCTTCGAGCTTCAGCGCTGGGAGGGGCAGACCGGGCTGGAGACGCTGTTCGCCGCCACCACGGCCGAGACCCTGCAGGCGGAGCCGGACACGTATTGGCTGCAGTACGGCGGCGCCAACCCGGCGGCCTGGGTCCGACGCCTACGCGGCAGGGTGCCGCTGCTCCACCTGAAGGACATGGCCGTCGATCGCGGCCAGCCGGTGCAGGTGGAGGTAGGTGAAGGCAACCTCGACTGGGTCGAGATTCTTGGCGCCGCCCGCGAAGCCGGAACGGAGTGGCTGATCGTCGAGCAGGACGAAAGCCAGCGCGATCCCATGGAGAGCCTGGCCATCAGCTACCGCAACCTGGTCAAGCTGTGCGCTCAGGCCGGGCTCGAGAACAAAGATGCGTAAGCGGCTGCTGGGACGCACCGGGCTGCTCGTGACCGAGTTCGCTCTCGGCACGATGACATTCGGCCAGGAGGCGGACGAGCATGCCGCGACCGCAATCCTCGACGCGTATGTCGAAGGCGGCGGGAACCTCGTCGACACCGCCGACGTCTACCCGCCGCCAGGCCCGAAAGGAACCTCGGAGGAGATCATCGGGCGCTGGCTCAGCGGGCACCGCGCGCAGCGCGACTCTATCGTGCTCGCCACCAAGTGCCGCGGGCGGATGGACGCGTCGGGCAACGGGGAAGGGCTCTCCCGTCATTGGATCATCCGCGCCTGCGAGGGCAGCTTGCGCCGGCTCCAGACCGACCACATCGACCTCTACCAGGCCCACGGGTGGGATCCCGCGACGCCCATCGAGGAGTCACTGGCCGCGTTCGATCACCTCGTGCGATCAGGCAAGGTCCGCTACATCGGTGTCTCGAACTTCACCGGCTGGCAGCTCGAGCGCACGATCCTGACCGCGCGTCACGCCGGCCTTTCGGTGCCGGTCTCGCTGCAGCCGCAGTACAACATGCTCGCGCGCGAGATCGAGTGGGAGCTCGTACCCGTGTGCCTCGAGGAGGGGCTCGCGATCGTGCCCTGGGGCCCGCTCGGCCAGGGCTGGCTTTCCGGGAAGTACTCGCCAGAGAGCGCCCCG
>DASXTG010000116.1:0-13026 GCA_036505515.1 Candidatus Dormiibacterota bacterium
CACCTCGTCCGGCGCCATTACCAGGATCATGCCGATCCCCATGTTGAAGGTCCCGAACATCTCGTCCTCGGCCACACGCCCCCGCTTTCTCATCAGCTCGAATATGGGCGGCACGCGCCATGAGCTGCGATCGAGGCGCGCTCCCAGTCCATCCGGAAGGCACCGCGGAAGGTTGCCCAAAATCCCGCCGCCGGTGATGTGGGCCGCTCCCTTCCACCGCAGTCGGTTCAGCTCCTGCAGGTAGCTGCGATGTGGTTCGAGGAGAACCTCAGCAAGCGAGCGGCCGAGCTCAGGGAAGACCCGCGCCAGCGGCACCGACTCAAAGATCTTGCGGGCCAACGAGTAGCCGTTGGTGTGTAGCCCGCTCGACGGCAGGCCGACCAGGACATCGCCGGCGCGGATCTTGCTTGGATCCGGATGCCGCCCAGGTTCGACCAGCCCAGTGATGAACCCGGCCAGGTCGTAGTCGCCAAGCGCGTACATGCCTGGCATCTCGGCGGTCTCGCCGCCCAGGAGCGCGCAGTCCGCGGCGCGACACGCCCCGGTCATGCCCTCGACGACCTGCGTGAAGACGTCCGGGTCGAGCTTGCCGGTCGCGAAGTAGTCGAGAAAGAAGAGCGGCCGCGCGCCCGCGGTGGCGATGTCGTTCGCGCAGTGGTTGACGATGTCGATCCCGATGCCGCGGTGCGCGGATGCCGCGATCGCGACCTTGATCTTGGTTCCGACACCGTCGGCGCTGGCGGCGAGATGGCCGCCGCCCGGGAGCCTGTACAGACCCGCAAATGGCCCGACCCCCGAAGCCACCTCCTTGCCGTGGGTGGCGGCGATCAGCGGCTTCACGCGCTCCAGGACGCGCTCGTAAGCCTCGATGTCGACGCCGGCCGCGGCGTACGACAGACCCTCGCCGCCCATCACCGCTAGATCTTGTGGAGAGCCAGCTGCGGGGTCTCGAACTGCATCTATCCCTCCCGTGCTTCGCATGGGGACCCCAAAGGAAGCAAACCCCCTTTCACGATCTGACGGCAGGTTCGAACTGCATTTTGTCCATTGATAGTTGTTGGGGCACCGGCACCGGGTAGGAGCCGTCGAAGCAGGCTCGGCAGAACTCCTGCGCCGTGCCGCGGCCGATCGCCCGCATCATGCCGGGGATGGACAGGTAGACGAGGCTGTCGGCGCCGATGTGCTGTCGCACCTCTTCCACTGTGCGGCCGGCGGCGATCAGCTCCTTGGTGGAGCCGATGTCCACGCCCATGAAGCACGGGTAGCGCATCGGCGGGCTCGAGATGCGCATGTGGATCTCCTTGGCGCCCGCTGCGCGCAGCCGGTCGATGATCCGGCGCGACGTCGTCCCGCGGACGATGGAGTCGTCGACCGCAATCAAGCGCTTGCCCTTGATCGATCTTGGCAGAGGGTTGAGCTTCAGCATCACGCCCGCCTCGCGAAGCGCCTGATCGGGTTGGATGAATGTGCGGTTGATGTACCGGCTCTTCATGAGGGCCTCGCGATAGGGGATCCCCGCTGCCTCCGCATAGCCGATCGCGGCCGGCGTACCCGAGTCCGGGAAGGCGATCACCATGTCGGCCTCGACCGGTGCCTCTTTGGCAAGCTCGTGGCCCATGCGGATGCGAGCCTCTTCAAGCTCACAGTTCTTGAGGATGGAATCGGGACGGGCGAAGTAGATGAACTCGAACACGCACATGGCGTGCTTGCTCGAGGTCTGGAAGTTGACGCTGTGCACGCCGTGCTCGTCCATCACGACCATCTCGCCGGGCTGCACCTCGCGCACGAAGGTCGCGTGCACGGTGTCGAGCGCGCACGTCTCCGAGGCCACGACATGTGCCGGCTGTCCGGGCAGCGGTATGAAACCGATGCACAGCGGCCGGAAGCCGTAGGGGTCGCGCAGCGCGATCAGCTGCTTGGGGGTGATGATCCCGCACGAGTACGCGCCGACGACCCGCGCGAAGGACCGGCGGATGACCTCCTCCCACGTGCGCCCGTGCGTGTGCTCGATGAGGCGGGCCATGACCTCGGTGTCGAGGGCGGTTTCAAAGGTGGCGCCCTCTTCCTCGAGCTGGCGGCGAAGCGCCTCAGCGTTCAGCAGGTTGCCGTTGTGCGCGATCGCACCCGGGCCGAGCTGTGGGTGATTAAAGGGCAGGGGATGCGCGTTCTCGGCACGGCTGGCTCCGGTCGTCGAGTACCGCGTGTGCCCGAGGGCCAGTATCGAGCCTTCACCCATCTCCCGGACTGTGGCAGGGGTGAACACCTGAGCCACCAGGCCCATGCCGCGATGGACGCGCACGGATTTTCCGTCGGAGACCGCGATGCCTGCCGACTCCTGGCCGCGGTGCTGGAGCGCGAACATCCCGAAGTAGGTGATGTTCGCGACGTCGACCCCCTGCGGCGCACAGATCCCGAATACCCCACACACTAGTGGCGCGCTCCCGAGGTCCGCCGCAAAATTCGCGGCATCGGCGGCCGGAGCCAAGGAAAGGGTGGCGCGGCTTGGAGCGCAGACCTGATGGGGTCCCCGCGCCGTGGATAGCGGGGGCAGCGACGCAGCGCCGGGTCCCATGACGCAGGCTTCAGCGCCGAAGGCGCCCGGCCGTCCAGGCCGCGAAGATGCAAGGAACTTCGGGAGCGCGTCACTTCATCTGTGTTCCAAGCCGCCTTCCCAAGCTTGACGCATCTCCGCCAGCGGGAGCCGGAGCTGGCCTTCGAACTCGAGCACCTGGCCGCCGGCCATGCCCAACAGCGAGATCTCGACATGGTGGCGGCGCGAAAGCGTCTGCAGCTCTGGCATCGCCCGCGAGGCCGCGCTGACGATGAACCGGCTTGGCGACTCGCCGAAGAATGCCGCATCGAGACGCAGCGGAGCTTCGGGCTGCAGCGCCGGACAGCGCACGCCGATGCCGCCGAGCAGGCAGCACTCGGCGAGGGCGACGAGCATGCCGCCGTCGGAGCAGTCGTGGGCGGAACGGAGCAGGCCCGCTTGAGCCGCCGCCAGCACCAGCTTCATGACGGCCCGCTCTCGGGTAAGGTCGAGCGCGGGCGGGCGGCCGCCCAAGAGGCCGTGCTCGAGCTTCAGGTACTCGCTGCCGCCAAGGTCATTGTGGCTCGAGCCGATGAGAAGCACGAAATCGCCCTCGTTCCGGAAGCCAGCCTGCAGCCGCCGCCCGTAGTCCTCGATCAGGCCGACCATCCCGATCACAGGAGTTGGATGGATGCCCGAATCGCCGCCCGAGTCGTTGTACAGGCTGACGTTTCCGCTGACCACCGGCACCTCGAACGCGCGGCAGGCCTGCGCGAGCCCGGCGATGGTCTCCTCGAGCTCCCAGAAGACCTCGGGCCGGTCGGGGTTGGCGAAGTTCAAGCAGTCCGTGACAGCCATCGGCCGGGCTCCGGTGGCGACGATGTTGCGAGCCGCCTCTGCGACCGCCAGCTGGGCGCCGAGGTTCGGGTCGAGGTGGCAGTAGCGCGAGTTGCAGTCGGTCGTCATCGCCAGCCCAAGGCGCGTTCCCTTGATGCGCAGAACTGCAGCGTCGCCGCCCGGCGCCACAACGGTCGAGGCGCCGACCATGTGGTCGTAGCGGCGAAAGATGGGCCGCCGGCTGCAAAGGTTGGGGCTCGCGAGCATTCGGAGCAGGACATCTTTGGGGTCGACCAGCGGCGGCAGCGCGTCCAGGTCGAGGTCTGGCGACGGCTCGGGTGCGGCCGCGATCGGCCGCCGCAGGGGGGCGCCCTCGGTGAGGAGGTCGACGGGCAGCCGGGCCACGAGCTCCTGCCCATCGAACACGGTGAGATGCCCGTCGTCGGTGACATCGCCGATGACGGCCGTGGTCAGGTCCCAGGCCTGGAAGATGCGTTCGACCTCCGCCTCGCGACCATGCTGGACGACCACCAGCATTCGCTCCTGCGACTCCGAGAGCATCACGTCGTATGGCGTCATGCCGCGTTCGCGCCTGGGCACCAGCGAGACGTCGACGCGCGCCCCCGCTCCGCGCACCCGACCGGCGCACTCCGCCACCGCCGAGGTGAGTCCCGCTGCTCCGAGGTCCTGGATTGCGACCACGGCATCGGTGTGAGCGAGGTCCATGCACGCCTCGAGCAGGCACTTCTCCAGGAATGGGTTGCCGACCTGCACGGCCGGCCGGCGCTCTGAGCTGAACTCATCCAGCTCGAGGGACGCAAACGATGCGCCATGGATGCCGTCTCGACCGGTGTCGGCGCCGACCAGCAGCAGGCTGTTGCCGGTGCCTTCGGCACGCGCGCGCATCAGTCGGTCGACTCGCACGAGGCCCACGCACATGGCGTTCACCAGAGGGTTCTGCCCGTAGCAGTCGTCGAAATACACCTCGCCGCCAACGGTCGGGATGCCGATGCAGTTGCCGTAGCCACCGATGCCGGCGACCACCCCCTCGAAGTGGTGCCTCGATGTAGAAAGCGGGCCAAATCGAAGCGAATCGAGCAGCGCGATCGGGCGCGCGCCCATCGCGATGACGTCGCGAATGATCCCGCCCACTCCGGTGGCTGCGCCCTGATACGGCTCGATCGCGGACGGATGGTTGTGAGACTCGATCTTGAACACGGCGGCCCATCCCTGGCCGATGCTGATCGCGCCGGCGTTCTCGCCCGGGCCCTGCAGGACCGCGCTGCCACCGGACGGCAGGCGGCGCAGCAGCGCTTTCGAGGTCTTGTATGAGCAGTGCTCCGACCACAGCACGCCGAGCATTCCCAGCTCGACTGCGTTGGGAGTGCGCTTCAGCGCGTCGACGATCGCCCGATATTCCTCCGACGTGAGCGCGACCTCGCGCAGAGTGCGAGAGTCCACCGTGTCCAAGCTCATGAGACAAGCACCCGGACCGCGCTTTCAGCGACGGAGCGGAACAGCTTGAGGCCATCGGCGCCGCCGAGCTCAGCCTCGGCGCAGCGCTCGGGATGCGGCATCATGCCGAGCACGTTGCCGCGCTTATTGATGATGCCGGCGATGTTATGCAGAGAGCCGTTGGGGTTGGCGCCGGCGATGACGCGGCCGCCCTCGTCGCAGTAGCGAAAAACGACCTGGCCGTTCTGCTCGAGCCGGGATAGAGTTGCCGGATCGGCGAAGTAGCTGCCCTCGCCGTGCGATATGGGCACGCGCAGCACCTCACGCTCCGCGCAGAGGGTGGTGAACGGGAGGTCGTTGCGCTCGACCGTGAGGTTCGTCCACTGGCATCGAAACTCGAGAGAAGCGTTGCGGATCAATGCTCCCGGAAGGAGGCCTGCCTCGCAGAGGATCTGAAAGCCGTTGCAGATGCCCCAGACCAGGCCGCCACGATCGGCGAACTCTCCGATCTGCTCCATGACCGGGGCGAACCGCGCGATCGCGCCGGTGCGGAGGTAGTCGCCGTAGGCGAAACCGCCCGGCAGGATGATGCAGTCGCATCCCTTCAGGTGCGCGTCCTTGTGCCACAGGTACTGGAGCTGCGCTCCCAGGACCTGGTCGATGACCCAGCCGCAGTCCCGGTCCGACCATGTACCTGGGAATACAACGACACCGAATCTCATCTGTGGCGCCTGCCCTCTCTGTCGCGCTCGACCTCGAAGTGAAAGTCCTCGATGACGTGGTTGGCCAGGAGCTGACGGCACATTGCCTCTACGCGCTCTCTCGCCTCGTCCTCATCAGCGACCTCGAGGCTCAGCTCGATGTACTTGCCGATGCGAACGTCTTCGACCTCGCGGAACCCAAGCGTGGCCAGGCCCTGCTTGACGGTCAGTCCCTGCGGGTCGTTGACGATCGGCTTCGGCGTGACGATGACCCTGGCTGTGGTTCTCATCTTTATTCGTTGCGTGGTTTGGGCGGGAACAATGGCTTGCCTACCAGGCGCCGATAAGCCGTCAGGTAGCGCTCGCGGGTCTGAGCGACTATATCGTCGGGCAACTGCGGCGGATCGGACTCCTTGTCCCACCCCGAACGCGTGAGCCAATCGCGCACGAACTGCTTGTCGTATGACTCCGGGGAAAC
The DNA here is from genome assembly GCA_036505515.1 of Candidatus Dormiibacterota bacterium. Taxonomy (GTDB): domain Bacteria; phylum Chloroflexota; class Dormibacteria; order Dormibacterales; family Dormibacteraceae; genus DASXTG01. The sequence goes on from DASXTG010000116.1 coordinate 6,002, forward strand.
GCCGACCTGGTAGGAGGCGGACTCCCAGTAGCGCGAGCTGTCGGGCGTGAGCACTTCGTCGATGAGGATCAGATCGTCGTCGATGAGGCCAAATTCGAATTTCGTATCGGCAAGGATGAGGCCACGCCGTTCCGACAGATTGGATGCGAACTTGTACAGCTCCAGGCTCGCGTCGCGAAGCTTGGTTGCGAGCTCGTCGCCAAGCTCCTTCTTCAACTGGGTGAATGTGATGTTCTCGTCGTGACCGGACTCAGCCTTGGTCGCCGGAGAAAATTTCGGATAGGCCAGCCTTTCGCTCTGTGTAAGACCCGGCGGCATCTCCTCACCCGCGAGCGTGTGCGACTCCTCGTACTCTTTCCAGGCGCTACCTGCCAGGTACCCGCGCACTACGCACTCGAAGTCGATGCGCTTTGCCTTGCGCACGATCATGAATCGGCCGGTCAGCTGGTCGCGATGCTCGCGCAGCTCGACCGGCAGGTCTGGGACCTGACCCGACACGAGGTGGTTCTCCTGGAAGGTGTGCGTCTGCGAGAACCAATAGATCGAGAGCTGCGTGAGCACCTTGCCGCGGTCGGGGATGCCGTTGGGCAGCACGTGGTCGAATGCAGAGATGCGGTCCGTCGCCACCATCAGCAGGCGGTCGGGGCCGAGCTCGTAAGTGTCGCGGACCTTGCCGCGGGCAAAAAGCTTGAGCGGCAGGTCAGTCTCGATGACCGCCGGGCCGGCGATCATCCAGTCTTCACGCCGAGGTTCAGGCGGTCGAAGGCAAGGTCCGTGTGCTCGAGTCCCTGCCACGGATCGAAGACCTCATCGAGCCTTGATCCGATGCGGGACGCGACCTCCGCGTCCTGTTCAAGAAGTGATCGGAACCCCGGTGCGTCGTCCTCGAGCGCTCGCATCGCGGCTTTCTGCACCAGCAGGTAGGCCTCCTCCCTTGACATCCCACTTTCGACCAGAGCCAGCAGCACGCGCTGCGAAAAGACCACGCCGCCGCCGAACTGCAGGTTGCGCAGCATTCGCTTCGGGCGCACCTCCAGTCCGGTCAGCACTTTCGCCATCTCCTGCGCCATATAGTCGACTGCGGCGCAGGCGTCGGGAAAGATGATCCTCTCCGCCGACGAGTGGCTGATGTCGCGCTCGTGCCAGAGGGCGGTGTTCTCGAGAGCCGTCACCAGGTGCCCGCGCACGACACGCGCAAGTCCGCAGACGCGTTCCGTCAGCACAGGATTTCGCTTATGAGGCATCGCCGAGCTTCCCTTCTGCTCCTTGCCGAAGGGCTCGAAGACCTCGCCGACCTCGCTGCGCTGAAGGTGGCGAATCTCCGTCGCGATCCTCTCCAGCGTCCCCGCGACGAGCGCCAGCGCCGACATGAAGCTCGCGTGCCGGTCTCGGGCGACCACCTGGGTCGAGACCGGATCCGGCACAAGCCCGAGCTCTTTGCACACGCGGTCCTCGACCCGCGGGTCGACCGTGGCATGCGTACCCACCGCGCCACTCACGCGGCCGACAGCGACCTCTTCGGTCACCCGCGCCACTCGAGTCCGGGCGCGATCAAGCTCGGCCACCCACCCAGCGACCTTGAACCCAAAAGTGGTCGGCTCAGCGACGACACCATGCGTGCGGCCGGCCATGAGCGTCCGCCGGTGCCGGATGGCGAGCTCAGCGGCGACATCGCGTACTCGCGTGAGGTCGGCCGAGATGATGCGCGCGGACTCCACAAGCTGGACCGCCATCGAGGTGTCGTTCAGGTCCTGGCTGGTCATGCCCAGGTGCACGTACCGGGCTTCCGGCTGGCCGATGGATTCGTTGACGACCGTGAGAAAGGCGATCACGTCGTGGCCGACGGCGGCCTCGACTTCGGCGATCCTATCTGCTTCAAACGTCGCCTTGCGAATCTTCGGCAGGGCGGTCTCCGGGATGCGACCGAGGCTTGCCCACGCCTCGCAGGCCAGGATCTCGATCCGCAGCCAGAGCTCGAAGCGGTGCTGGTCGGCCCAAACCGCCTTGATCGCAGGCGGACAGTATCGGTCGATCAACTAGGGCGCCGGCTCCCAATGAACAAGGGGGACGTGGGGATTATACCGGCCGACCGCCTCGAAGCAGATGTTGTGGGTGGCCTCGGGGCGGCCACTAGATGGTGTGGACGTCCAACGACCAGGCTTGGCCTGCGGGCAACCGCACCCATAATCGGTGGGCCGATGCGCGAGACGCCGCCGCTCCTCTGTAACCACTCTCATTGGCTTCTCGTTTGAACCGGCGCAGGCTGAAGGGCCCGTGAGCGACCTGCAGCGCGAAGACGAGCGGCGGCTCGTCGAACGAGCGAAGCGGGACCCCCGAGAGTTCGGGGTGCTCTACGACCGCCACTTTCAGCAGATCTACAGGTTCGTGTATTCAAGAGTGAGGGAGCAAACCGCGGCAGAAGACGTCACTTCAGAGATCTTCATGAAGGCTCTGAGGGCCATGCCCCGATACCAGGACACGGGGCGGCCTTTTGCTGCCTGGCTGTACCAGATCGCGGTCAACGCCATCGCGGACCGCTACCGGACCCTCAAGCCGTCGCAGCCTCTCGAAGACTTCCACGACCTTTCTGTCGCGGGCCCGCCCCTTGATGAAGTGGCCGCCCAGCGCGACGAGATGCGCCGGATCTGGACCCTGGTCGAGGCGCTCCCCTCGCAGCAGCGTACCGCCCTCGTCCTCAAGTTCCAGGAAGACATGAAGATCGAAGACATCGCGGTTGCCATGGGCAAGACCTCCGGTGCCGTGAAGCTCCTCATCCACCGCGGCGTCAGCCGCCTCCGCGAGGAATCTGACGTCCTGAGGCCGGCCGAATGAGCCCTTACCGCGACCCCGAGCTCGACGACGTCCTCCAGGACGATGAGCTGATGCGGATAGCCGAGCTGCTGCATTCGGCGCGGCTGCCCGAGCCTCCGCTCGACGACGCATTCCGATCGGCTCTGCGCAGGCAGCTCATGCAGAAGGCATGGGGCCCGAGCGAGAGAGGCGTGCCCTGGTGGCGAAAGGCATTCGCGCCGCCAGCCCTGGCCTGGGCGAGTGCGACCGTCGGCGTGGTCCTGATCGCCTCGCTGGTCGTCTTCATGAGCACGCAGCCACCGAGCGGGACCCTCGAAATCGAGATCCAGAGCCCGGTCGCCGACAGCAGCTCGGTGAAGCTGTCGCAGCCGATCCTGGTCGCTTTCAACCAGGCCATGGACCATCCGTCGACCGAGGCGGCGGTCCAGATCACGCCCGCGACGAAAGTCGGCTTTTCATGGAGGGCGAACACGCTGGCCGTGCAGCCCACGAGCGGCAACCTGGCGCCCAACACCCAGTACCAGGTCACCATCGGTCCAGGCGCGAAGACAGCAAGCGGCCAGCTGCTGGCCGAGCCGAAGACGATCACGTTTGTGACGCAGCCCACCAAGCCCGCGACCCAGCCCACTCCGTCACCGACGGCGTCACCGAACACGCTCCCCGGCGGGTTGGTGAGGCTGGCGCCGATTCCGCAGGGCGTTTTCTACACTCCGCAGTGGTCGGCAGACTCGTCGACGCTCTACTTCGTCGGCGCCGTCGGCGCCCTGCAGTCGGTGCCCGCCAAGGGCGGGGATGTCAAAGTGCTGGTGCCAGACAGCGTGTCGCTGCCCGCGATTTCGCCGGCTGGCGATCGCATCGCGTATGTCCGCGGCGGCAAGCTCGTGATCCTCACCTTTGCGGACAACACCACGACTGAGCTCACGGTCACGTCAGCACCGACAGCCGTTGCGTGGGTCAAGGACCAGCTTCTCGTTGGGACCAGGGATGGCGTATACAGCGAAACGCCAGACGGGCCGGTCAAGCTGGCCACGCTCGAGGGACCCAATGAGGCCACGGCCGTGATCTCGATCGCGCCCGATGGCGCCCACGCCGCGTTCGCGTCAGCGATGAGTCTGTTCATCCTCGACGTCGCGACTGGCAAAACCCATAACCTCGGCGGCGTCGGGGCCGGTACCACCTTCCAGGGCTGGGCGCCCGACGGCTCGCGCGTCCTGTACAACGGCGTGATCGCGGATCTCGAAGGGCACACCGTGGCGACCCTGCCGGGCGGGGACCCGAGCTGGTCCGCCCAGAACGAGATCTTGCTGGGCAGCGACACGGAGCTCACCGAGGTCCGGCCGGATGGCTCCGGGCTGATCAAGCTGGCCGACGGCACATATCACAACCCCATCTGGGCGCCGAACTCAACTTCATTCGCGTTCCTCAGGGGACAGGCGCTGTGGGCCTCGAGCGCGCCCGCGCCGCAACCATTGCCCTCGGCCGTCGACGCCGCCTCGGCCCGCGTGACAGCCTTCATGGAAGCTCGCCTCCGAAACGATTCGGTTGGGGCGAGCGCCTTCCTGGATGCCGATGGGAAAGCGGCCTACGGAGAGGGCGGGCCCGCTCTCATCCCTGACAAAGATGCCGGCTTCAAGCGCTTCTACATCCTCACCGCACAGCCGGATGCATCCGCCCCAAACACCGTTCGCGTGGTCGTTCGCCTCGTGTTCGGCCACGGCAAGAACGAGAAGGCCCTCGTCGAAGAGACGCTCACTCTTCGGCGGCAGCTGAGCATCGACCCCTTCCTGATCCACGGCGCCCGCGCCGGCAAGGAGCGCGAGCTGGGGAAGGGGGCCGAGGTAGTGGCGATCGACGTCCAGGCCTCGACAGTGAAGATCACGTTCGACTCCGACCTCACCCCCGACACGGTGGCCGGCGGCGTTGTCCTGACCGACAGCAAGGGCAAGCAAGTTGGTGACACCCCGACCTACGCCAACCGGACCGTGACCATCACCGGCCTGCAGCTGACTCCGGGCGACACGTACAGGCTGCAGGTGCTGACCTCGGTCCAGGACGTTCACGGCAAGGGCGTGGCCTCCGAGTACAACCTCGACCTGATCGGGCCAGGGGCATCGAACGCCTCCGGGAATCACCGGGACGACGGCGCGACTCCATCGCCGATGCCGGCGCCAGGAACGCCGAGCCCAGCGCCCCAGGACTGATCGCGGCCCTTAAATCAGCTTGAGGGCTCGAGCCGCACGGGCCAGTGCCGTGACGGAGCCGGAGTGCCTGATGTCGCCTTCCAGCGCAGCCTCGAGCGCCTCGCGGAACGGCAGCCGGAGCACCTCCATGTCCTGTTCATACGACTCGGGGTGCCGCTCGGTCTCGGCGAGATCCTGGGCCAGGAACATGTGAGCGCGCCCGGTGAGGAATGCGGCGCCGCGCACGATGCCGAGCGAGGTGTAGCGCTCCGCCACCAATCCCGTCTCCTCTGCCAGCTCGCGCCGGGCACAGCCAAGGATGGCCTCTTCGTCATCGCAGGTCCCCGCGGGCACTTCCCACGACGACTCGTCCCAGGCGTGGCGCCACTGCCGCACGAGCAGCGTGTCGGCGTTGTCGAAGTAGGGCACGATGAAGGCCGAGTCCGGGTTGGTGACCACGGTGTAGATAGCTTCGGCGCCGTCTGGAAACCGGATCACGTCCTCGCGCAGCACGTACATCCCGGAACGCCCGGCGGTGGTGGTAGCAGCCACCTGGAACGGCCTCCCGTCGGGGTGGGAAAGCTTGCTCAGTTTCGATGCACTACAGCGGCCACCGCCGCGGCTGCAGCGGCCACGTGACGAGGGTCGGGCCCATAGTCGAACGGCGAAACATCGGCGGCCAGATGCTTGGCCTTGTCGACGAGGTCGGCATGATCCTCGATGAAACGCGTGCTCAGCTTGCCGGCGCGGAAGTCGGCGCTTTCCAGAATCGCCCGGTGATAGCTGATCGTGGTCGCGGGACCGACGACCACGAACTCACGCAAGGCGCGGCTCGCGCGTGCGATGGCCTCCGCGCGGTCGGAGCCGTGGACGATCAGCTTGGCGACGAGCGAGTCGTAGTTGGGCGGCACCTCAGAGCCGGGGCCGAAGCCCGCATCCACGCGCACCCCAGGGCCGCCAGGCGCCACCCAGCGCACGATCCGTTTCGGGTTGGGCAGGAAGTTTCGCGCCGGATCCTCCGCGTTGATCCGCATCTCGATGGCGTGGCCCGTCCACGACACATCCTCTTGGGTGAAGCTCAGCGGCAGCCCGGAAGCGACCCGGATCTGTTCCTTCACGAGGTCGATGCCGGTGACCGCCTCGGTGATGGGATGCTCGACCTGGAGGCGGGCATTGACCTCGAGGAAGTAGAAGGCGCCCTCGCTGAAGATGAATTCCACGGTGCCCGCATTGACGTAGCCTGCAGCCTTGGCGGCCCGGATCGCGGCCTGTCCCATTGCGGCGCGAATCTCCGGGGTGACGGCCGGCGACGGCGTCTCCTCCATGATCTTCTGGTGGCGTCGCTGGATTGAGCACTCCCGCTCGCCCAGGTGCACGGCGTTGCCGTGGCTATCGCAGATGACCTGAATCTCGATGTGTCGCGGCTTGCGGACGAATCGCTCGATGTAGACGGTGGGATCGCCAAACGCAGATCGCGCCGCCTGTGCGCTGCTCTCGATGGCAGCCTCGAGCTCGTCCTCCGACTCAACGACCTTCATGCCGATGCCGCCTCCGCCACCAGATGGCTTGACCATCACCGGCAGGCCGATGGAGCGTGCTGCAGCGGCTGCGGCCGCCGGGTCGGAGATGGCCTCGCTCCCCGGAGTTACCGGAACTCCGTTGTCGGCCGCCAGCCGGCGCGCCGCCAGCTTCGAGCCGAGGGCACGCATCGCCGAGCCGGGTGGACCGATGAAGGTGATGCCCGCCGCACCGCACGCGTCGGGGAATGCAGCCTTCTCGGCGAGGAATCCATAACCAGGGTGAATCGCCTCGGCGCCGCAGTCGTGGGCGATCTTGACGATGCGGTCGAGCTGAAGGTAAGAATCCGTTGGGGCGGCGCCGCCGATATGGTGGGCCTCGTCCGCGTAACGGACGTGGATGGCGTTGCGATCGGCGTCCGAGTAGATCGCGGCGGTGGCGATGCCGAGCTCGCGGCACGCGCGCATCACCCGGATCGCGATCTCGCCTCGGTTGGCGACCAGAATTTTCTTGAAA
>DASXTG010000117.1:0-23623 GCA_036505515.1 Candidatus Dormiibacterota bacterium
TTCGCCCGAGCGGGTACGATAGCCCTCTGCCTCAGCCTCGGTGACTGGGCAAGCTCTGGGTCGGCATGGGCATTGGCGAGCTCAAGTGGCTGTAAACCACCCGCGAAAGCTTTGGGGGTTCGACTCCCTCCCGGCCCACCAGCTTGACTCCTTCGCGCACGGATCGGCGCCTCGTTAGCGACCTCGAGGAGGAGGAGGGAGCATGCAATCGTCGTGGGCAGTCATCCTCTGTAAGTTCAAAGGCGCAACCGGCGAGCCGTTTCCCTTGCAGTACTACCGGGATCTGTTCACGGTGAATGACACCGGCTCGCCCTGGAACATGGTTCGTTACTTCAGTGACTACTCGCACGGCAGCCTCGACTTGAGCGGATCGGAAGTCTTTGGCTGGTATCAACTGGACAAGACCGTCGACGACTACAACGCTCTCAACCAGCAAGCGCGCGGTGAGCTGATCAAGTGGGCAAGGCAGGCAGCGATTGACGCGGGCGCCGATCTGAGTCCTTTCTTCAGCACGATCGTATGCACGAATGACTGGGCTGACATCGGAGCCTGGATTGGAGATCCGCCTCAAGGTGTGGTGGCTCAGGGCACGACACCGATCCCGGCGGTACTGGGGGAAGAGATGGGGCACGTCTACGGGCTGATGCACTCCCGGGTCGACGGTTCGGACGTGGACTATCAGGACCCGTGGGATGGCATGAGCGCATGACCACGTACAGCACCGCCGACACGGAGTTCAACGCCATAGGGCCGGGTCTGAACGCGTGGAACATGAGGTCGCAAAACTGGCTCGATGAATCGCGCGTGTGGAAAAGCAACGGAGGCGCCGGGGACGAGACGATTACCGTTCGACCTCACGTTCGTCGAGATCTTCCCGGGTGGCTGGCGGCGGATCTCATAGGACACTTCCTGATCGAGTTTCGCGTGCCTAAGGACTGGGACGCTGGCGTACCGCGGCCCGCGGTCCTGGTCCACCGGTTCGACGCCGGTCACTCATACCTCATGCATGGAAATTCCGGGAGCCTCGATCTGATCGCGGGCGACAGCTTCGGCGACCCGGAACCGGGGCCATCCCCGATGAACCCCTTCTTCGCGTTCAAGCGGGTCGACGTCGTGTCCATCAACGCCGATGCCGATGAAGCGACGCTCCGTTTTCGGTACTACAGCCCGCCCAAGCTAGGAGTGGGGGAACTCGCGGTCGACCCGATGGCTTTGATCCTGTCGGGCAGCGCGTATCTCAGATGGGTCGAGGAACATCATCCTCACGTACCCAAGGTCGCTGATGTACAAGCGGCGCTGGAACGAATGACACCGCGCGAGCGGGAGCTTGTCCGCAGGAGGGCGAAGACTTTCACTGAATACGGACAGATAGTCGATGAGGCATTCGCGACGATGCGACGATAGCCTCCCTCAGGTTGCCGTCGTCTCCAGGTGCCGCTTGAGGGCGTCGGCCGTAGCCTTCAGATTGCGGCGTCCCATCATCGCCATCATGGGGCCCATCAACCTGAACCAGCCCTTGGGAATCATCTCCAGCTCGTGATCGACTCTTGTCCGGGCGCCTTCGGGTGTCAGGTTGAACCGATGGCCGCCAGCCAGGGTCCGGATATGGGGAACTATCCGGACGCGCCGGTTTGGCTCAAACTCCTGCAGCTCCTGCTCGACCTTGCCAAACCCCGCAAGGTCCCACTCAAAACGGCTCCCTTCGCCAGGCGCGCCGTCTGTGAGCTGTCGCGAGCCTTTTATCGTCGGGTTCCAGTCCGCGAATTGGCCTGCGTCGATGATGGTCGCGAATACACGCTCCGCGGGCCGATCGATCACCTGTGTCAGCTTGAGGATCGGCATCGGCCACCATTGTGATCTCAACTCATCCGCTCGCGACCAAGCCGCTCACCAGGAGCCATCCAAGGCCGCGATCGAAAGCTCAGCGCTCCAACCCGAGCCGGCAATAAATTAGGAAGGTCGAATGATCCCTTATCGAGCCGATGACACCGCGGATCCGACCTCGGCGATGCCGGTCGTCACGATCGGTCTGATCGCGGCCAACTTCGCGGCCTTCTTATACGAACTGTCCCTCCTTGCGCAGGGCTCGCAGCTGGACAAATTCATCGAGGCCTACTCACTCGTACCCTGCGAATACACGCAGCGCTGCGGACTCTACCCTGGCACCCCGTCTCCGTACTGGATCACGCTGTTCAGCTCGATGTTCTTGCATGCGGGCTGGGCGCACATCCTCGGCAACATGCTCTTCCTGTTCGTATTCGGGCTCCACGTCGAACGATCGATGGGCGGAATTCGCTACCTCGCCTTCTATCTGATATGCGGTCTCGGCGCAAACGCGCTCGAGATCGCGACCGCCGCGGGCTCGTACGCGCCTGGTCTCGGCGCAAGCGGCGCGATCTCAGGGATCCTCGCCGCCTACCTCGTGCTCTACCCCAGGAGCCACGTGCGCACCCTGATTCCGGTCGGGTTCGTTTTCTGGACGGCACGCATACCGGCGTGGGTCTTCATCGGCGTGTGGTTTGTCATGCAGCTGATCTACGGCCTGGCATCGATCAGCGATGTGAACACGGGCGGCGTCGCCTACTCGGCCCACATCGGCGGATTCCTGACCGGGCTCCTGCTCATCCGCCTGTTCGCGCAGGCCCATCGGGTCGACCGGCTGAGGGTCTACCACCAGATTTAGATAAGGCGAAACGTCCCCCGTTAAGTGATGTTAACTTGCCCTGTGCCCACGGCAGACGGTCCACCGGGTGAACAGCGGCAGGGTCCAGCCGGCACCTCCGCCCGAACGGCGGCCATCGCGGAGGCCGCGGAGGCCTTCCACGAGGCGGTCTTCGACCTCGACATCCTGCTCCACATCGTCGCGGAGCGCATCTCACGCGCCACGGGCGACTTTTGCAGCGTCGCGCTGGTGTCACCGGACGGGCGGCGCTTCCAGCCCCTGGTGGCCTATCACGCAGATCCAATGTTGGTGGAGGACTCTCGCGAGTTTCTGGGCGTGTCAATGGACGTCGAGGCGGCCGGCCCGTGGGCACGAGTGCTGAAGGAACGGCAGTCGGTCATCATCCCCATCGACCCCGATCACCTCCCGTCGGGCATGGCACCTCACCAGGTACGGCACATGCAGCGCTGGCGAGTGCGCGAGGCTGCCCTGATACCGCTCATCGCCGGGGATAGAGTTGTGGGCGGACTCAACCTGAACCGGCTCGAGGGCAGCACTCCATTCTCCCCGGACGACATCGAGCTGCTCGAGAGTCTGGGGGCGCGAGCAGCGCGGGCGATCGCGAACGCCCGGCTGCTTCAGGCGCACAGGCAAACCGCGGGCGAGCTCGAGCGCGAGGTTCAGGCGCGGACCCGTGAGGCCGAGGCGCGTGCGCTCGAGGCGCGTGCGGCCGTGGCGCGACTGCAGGCGGCGCTCAACACGCCGCTGTCAACGGTCGTCATCGCAACCGACCTCGAAGGCCAAGTCACCCTCTTCAACACCGGTGCCGAGCAGCTCCTCGGCTACAAGGCGCAGGACGTCGTAGGGACGGCAACCCCGGACCAGTTCATGGCGCCGCGCGAGCTCGAGACAAAGGCGGTCGCGATCGGGACCGAGCCGGTATTCGCAGCCATCGCGCAGGCGTACGCGACATCGGGCGTCGCCGACGAGTGGATCCTGCTCAGCCGGACCGGCGACCAGCGGCCGGTAGAACTTTCGATCTCGACAATGTTCGATGCAGCAATGAACCGGCTCGGATTCGTCCTGGTCGCGCGCGACATCTCGGAAAGGAAGGCGCTCGAGGCAGACCTCGAGGCTGCCCTCGCCGAGGGCCGGGAGGTGGTGAAACCGGCCGTCGCCCGGCGGGAGGAGGCGGGGCAGCTAGCCCGGAGCCTGGCGGCGTGGGATCGGTTCTCTCGCCAGCGGCTGGAAGGGTCACAAGCGATGGCCGAGCTCGGTCAGCTGACGAGAGTCGAGGACGTCACCCGGGTCGGCCTCGAGCGCATGGGCGCCATGTTCGGCGCGCGTCAGGCCTTCGTCGCGCTGGCCGAAGAGGCCGGCGCGCGGGTGGCGGCGATCCTTCATCCCGACGCAGCGCCGCCATCGCTTCGGGTGGGGGCACTGCTAGATCCCCGGACTCCCGCCGCCAGAGCCCAGGCGACGGGCGCTGCCGTCCTCAGCAACGTCGATGCGGAAATGTGGGCGGAGACTGTGGCCGGCTGGGTGCCGGCATCAGAAGCCGGCCCCGTGATGGCGTTGCCGCTGGTGAGCGGAGCCCGGGTCGTGGGGGCGCTCACGCTTCTCCGCAACAGGACTGACGAGCCCTTCAGCGCCGCCGAGTCCGAGCTGGCGACGGCGGTGTCGGCACCTCTGGCGGCAGCGCTGGAGGTCAGCCGCCTTGTCGCCGAGCTGCGCGAGAGCAATGCGGCCTTGATGGAGGCCAACCTCCACAAGAGCCAGTTCCTGGCCAGCATGAGTCATGAGCTCCGAACTCCGCTCAACGCCATCATCGGTTTCTCGCAGCTCCTGATCGACGATCTGCCCGGCCGCTTCGACGCCAAAACCCGCCTCAGGTTCCTGGATGAGATCAACACAGGCGGGCAGCACTTGTTGAACCTCATCAACGACATCCTCGATCTGTCGAAGGTAGAAGCCGGTGAGATGGAGCTGCACCTCGCGAAAACCGGCGTTGCCGATATCGTCGAATCGGCTGTGAGGACCGTCGAGCCACTGGCCAAGAAAAAGGACATCAGGGTTTTCAGCGAGGCCGGTCGCGATCTTTACCTGGTGGCCGATCCCGGGAAGCTCAAGCAAATGGTTCTGAATCTCCTCTCCAACGCGATCAAGTTCACGCAGGCCGGAGGTCAAGTCCATGTCGCGGCACGCCGGGACGAGTCGATGCTCGAGATCGGCGTGAGCGACACCGGAATCGGCATCAGCGAAGCCGATCTTGGGCTGCTCTTTCAAGAGTTCAGGCAGCTGGACCAGGGCGATCAAAAGCAGGAAGGTACCGGGCTCGGCCTGGCGCTGACCAAACGCTTCGTTGAGCTCCACGGGGGCACAATCAGCGTTCAAAGCGCCAAGGGCATTGGGAGCACGTTTACGCTGAGGTTGCCCCTTGAGCCGGCAGCGGCCGATGCCGCGTCCACCCCGAGAGCCACACCCCTCGCCGTGACCGACTTGACCCGCCCGCTCGTGCTGGTTGTGGAAGACAATCCCCAAGCGGCCGAGCTTCTGGCTCGTTATCTGGACAGCGGCGGCTTCCGAGTCGAGGTCGCGCGCACCGGCCCCGAGGCCCTGAGCAAGGCCCGCGAGCTCAAACCGGTGGCGATCACGCTGGACATCGTCATACCTGAGCTCGATGGTTGGGAAGTCCTCACGCGGTTGAAGGAGGACGATGCCACTCGCGACATCCCGGTGGTGGTCGCGTCCGTGGTCGACAATCGCGGGCTCGGTCGCGCCCTAGGAGCGCTCGACTACTTCGTCAAGCCGGTGGACAGGCAGGCCCTCTTGTCGCGGCTTAGCCGACTCACCTTTTCGAGCAAGGTCCAAAAGGAGGAGGTTCGAGTCCTCCTGGTCGACGACGAGCCGGGCAACCTGGAGCTTCTCGAGTCGGTCCTCCAGCCTGCGGGTTTCACAACGCTGCGGGCGTCCGGCGGTCGAGAGGGAATCGAGAAGGCCCGGGCCCAGAAGCCTCATCTGGTTCTCCTCGATCTGATGATGCCCGAAGTCACCGGGTTCGACGTGGTCGAGGAGCTTCGACGCGATGAGTCCACGCGCTCGATCCCGATCATGGTCCTGACCGCCAAAGAGCTCACCGTCGAGGACAAGAATCAGCTCAACGGTCAAGTCGCCGCGGTTTTCGAGCGCGGATCAACGGCTGGAGCGGAGCTCGTCGACTGGCTGCATCAGCTGGTCGGCGCCTGACATCTGGGCCGGCGCACCATGTGCGGCACATGACGATGGATCGACCCGCGTCTTCGGGCGCGTGTCTCTCGCTTGCCTGGGTGGCCGTCAACGCTTTGTTCCTGGCCGCGGGCCAGGTGGCATTCGGGATCCTGGACGAAACGGTGGCCGAGCAGGGCGAGGTGGGCGATGCGATCGCCCATCTTGTGGGCTACCTGGCCGGCTTTGCCATCGCGGACGGAGGTGCGGACACTGTGCTGGGCTTCGCTCTCATGGGCGTCGCCACGGGATTGGTCCAGTGGCTCGTCTTTCACCGGCAATACGACGGCTCGGGATGGTGGGCCGCCGCCAGTGGGGTGGGTTCTCTGTAGGCGGAGTTCTGGCTGTCGGTGCGGCCGTCGCCGGACTGGGTGACGCGCTCGGAGCAGCGCCGCTGCTTACGTGATCCTGGTGACAATCTTCGGGACCGTGGCCGGCGCCGTCGGCGGAATTTTTACTGGCGTCGTCCTGGTCCGGCTGGCGGGCAAAGCCGCCGGATAGGCGCGACTAAACTGCGGCAGGCTCTCGGTTCTGGCCCACAGAAGGCAGAAACATGACAGCAGGTTTTCGGATGGCAACTCTCCTCGCAGTGGCGGCAGTGAGCACCCTGGCGCTCACCGCGGACGCATCGTCAAACGCCCAGCAGGCGCAGGGCCATCTTCGCTCCCAGGCCTTCACGGTCGGCTGCACCTCGCCGGTCGGGCTGTGCACGGCGGGCCGGATGGACGGTGTGGTCGAAGGTGACTTCGTCTTCACCGCTGAGAGCCTCGTGGCCAGCGACACTCCCAGCGTCTTCTTCTACACCGGTCACATCGTCGTCCAGACGTCGCGTGGTCAGCTGACGTGCCAGGATGCGGGCGCGTACAGTTTTCGGACCCGACCGGACCGGTGGCGGACCCGTGCACCATCGTCGCTGGCACTGCCGCGATTGGTCCGGCGTCGCGGGAACACTCCGCATTCACGGCATCTTCACCCTGGCGCGCGGGGGCGACAGCCGCTACGAAGGTGAGCTCCTGAGCTGAGCGCTCATCCGTGCGCCGCGCGCGCTATCTTGGGAGGTGGCGTGGGGACGATGCTGACTCGTCGGCTGGCTGTCGATCTGGGGCACTGCTCTTCGGCGATCTGTTCGCGCTGAGCCCACCGTCCGCCTGAGCGTCCTGAGCTCGTGCGGCCTCTGAGTCGCACCGGCGATTTCAATCAACGGAGGAACAATGTCATGAGCACGACCGACTCTTTGCTCCGCAACAACGAGAGCTACGCCCGATCGTTCGCGAGGGGCGATCTGCCGATGCCGCCGGCCAAGCGCATCGCAGTGCTCGCGTGCATGGATGCCCGCCTGGACGTTCACAAGATCCTCGGGCTCGAGGAGGGCGACGCCCACGTCATTCGCAACGCCGGCGGCGTCGCCACGGACGACGCCATCCGATCGCTGGTCATCTCGCAGCGGCTGCTGGGGACGAACGAGATCGTCCTCATCCACCACACGGATTGCGGCATGTTGACGTTCAAGGACGACGAGGTCAAGGCCAAGATCGAATCGGAGGTCGGAATTCGGCCGGCATTCGCCCTCGAGGCTTTCGACGATCCCGAAAGCGATGTCAAGCAATCGCTCGCGCGCATACAGGCGAGCCCGTTCATTCCCAACAAGTCGAGCGTCCGGGGCTTCGTCTACGACGTCAGGACCGGACGGTTGAACGAGGTGCGAGCCACCGTCGGCGTGCGCTGAGCACTCCTTGTTTGCCGGGCGCCCGGGGCTTGATCAGGCACGGGCGCCCGAACCGATCGCGGTCCCTCTCGCATCAGCGTAGCCGGAGCGACCGATGAGACTGACACGCAGAGATCGGATCCTTCTTTTTGCTCCGGCCACGGTTCTGATCGCCGGTGGGCTTCTTCTACCCGCCGTTCTCGGGCTGACCGCGACGTTCACAACTTACTCGCCCTTCAGCCCAGCCGTGCGCTTCTCCGGCCTGAGCAACTACGCCGCCGTCCTCGGAGATCACCTATTTGCCGCGGCGGTTCGCAACATCATCGTCTTCACCGTCTTTGCGGTTCCGCTCGAGCTCCTGATCGGCTTCGGGCTGGCCTATGTCCTCTGGCGCCCAATCCGTGGACGCAGGTTGTGGCGAGTACTGCTCTTGATGCCGTGGCTGGTCAGCCCGATCGCGAACGGAGTCATGTGGCATTTCCTGTTCGGCTCCACCCGTGGAATCGTGGACTTCGCGGTTGGGTCGGTCAGGCAGCCGGACCTTCCGTCACCGATCGGTGACGTCCGCCTGGCTCTGGCTGCCACCATCGCGGTCGAGGTTTGGCGAATTTCGCCCTTGGTCACCTTCCTGCTCCTGCCGGGCCTGTCGTCGATCCCGCCCGAGCGATGGGAAGACGCGATATTGAACGGCGCATCATGGATCCGCACCGTGCTTCACGTGGCGCTGCCGTCGATGCGGCCGCTCCTGCTCGCGACCACGATGCTCCTGATCGGTCTTTCCTTGGGCACCTTCGACAGCGTACTGATCCTGACCGGCGGTGGACCCGGAACGTCGACGATAACGCCGGCTCTGTACAGCTACAGCCAGGCGTTCAGCGCGAACGACTGGCCGGCTGGCGGCGCGTCCGCATGGCTCATCGCAGCAGATGTACTTGGAGTCGGTCTCGTTTACCTACGCCTGGTTCCAACCAGGCCGATCGGATGAGCGGGTTGCGAGCCGAACGCAGGCGCGCAACCGCCATCCGCCTGATTCTGCTGACTGCTGCGCTCGTTGCTTTCTTACTGCCGCTCGCCTGGACCGCCCTTGCGTCCCTCGGGCTGCAGGCGAACAACGACACGAGCCCGCCATCCTTCGCCGGACCAGTGACGCTCGACAACTTCACCGAGGTGGGCATAGCTGAGCCCACGTTTTGGCAGGAACTCGCGACCAGCACCGCATCGGCAGCGTGCGCCGCTGCGCTCGCGGTCGCCGCGTCGCTCCTCGCAGCCTACGGCCTAGTGAGATCGCGCTTTCCTGGCGACCGCCTGTTGACCCAGGGCTTCCTCGTCATAGCCAGCTTGCCCGCGATGGCTTACGTCATCCCGTTGAGTGATCTAATGCGCCGGGCGCACCTGGTCGACACGTTCGCCAGCGTAGTTTTAACCGAGACAGCGGTCACCGCACCCCTCGCCATCTACGTCCTCCACGGCGCGTTGAGCCAGTTATCCATCGAGTGGGAAGAGGCCGCGTGGCTCGATGGAGCCGGACTCTTCCGCGCCATTGGCCAGATCGTCCTGCCGCTGGTCGCGCCCAGCGTCGGAGCAACGGCGATCATCCTCTTCGTGCTCGACTGGAACTTGCTGCTGGTACCTCTCGTGCTTACAGCCGGAGAGCTCAAGACAGTACCCGTCGCGATGAGCGACTTCTTCACCTTCGAGCGCGAACTGGTATGGCCGACAGCCGCTGCGGCGCTGATGATCTCGTTGGTTCCGGTGGCTATCCTCGTTGCCGTGTTCCACCGAGTTCTTGATGGGTTCACTCTTAACGTAACGCGGGACGATTGAGCAGGAGCTCGAATGTTGCCTGCTCACCCGGCGTCAGCGGCTGGTTCGGCTTCGACGCTGTCACAGACGGCCCGTACTTCTCCTTGTAGAGACGCGACACTGCACGCGCTTCATCCGCGTCGGTAACCAGTCGAGGCCGCACGGGCACGTCCATCCCGCGGAGGTGGAGCATGCCAGAGCCCATGGCGAGAAGGTTCTGCGGCCAGTGACGTCGCATGCCCGGCCCCGAGCGGATGAACACGCGGCTGCCGTCGGTGACCACCCAGATCGTGACCCGGTGCGGCTTGCCGGTCTTGCGGCCATAGGTGGTGAGAGCCACCTCGCGCTCACGGGCCGCCGCCTCGAGAACCGGCGCACCCGGCGTATCCACATCCGCAATCCTGGCGGCAAAACATATTGTTGACACAACATATGTTGCTGCAGTAATATATCGAGGTGCCCGACGCTTTCCAGATCCTGGCCGACCCCACCCGCCGCCGCATCGTCGAGGCGCTTCGTACCGGCGAGCGCTCTGTGGGCGAGCTGGTCGGTATGGTGGATATCGGGCAGCCGGGGGTTTCGCGGCAGCTGGCCATCCTTCAGGAGGCGGACTTCGTGGTCGTCCGTCCCGAGGGACGGCGCCGGCTGTACGCCCTGCGCCCGGAGCCGTTCTGGGAGCTGAACGAATTCACGAGGGGCTATCGCGGCATCTGGGAGGCGAGGCTCGACAGGTTTGGCGCCGAGCTCGAGCGCAGGCGGAAGCATCGGGGCAAGGACAAAAACGACAAGGAGCGACGCAGATGACACAGGTTGGTACTGGGAAAGCGGCAGCGACCAAACGGGAGGTCCAGGTGAAGGGAATCAGACCGTGTCTGGTGTTCAACGACCGGGCCGAGGAGGCGGTCAACTTCTACGTGTCGCTGTTCGGGAACTCGCGGGTCCTGAGCATGTTGCGAAGCGAAGGGGGTCCGATACCGGCGGGCAAGGTGCTGAGCGCCACGTTCGAGCTCGACGGCCGTGAGTTCAGAGCCTTCGACGGCGGGCCCAGCTTCTCGTTCAGCGAGGGCTTCTCGCTGGACGTCACCTGCGACACGCAGGAAGAGCTCGACCAGGTCTGGGAGCGGCTGATCTCAGATGGTGGAGAAGAGGGACCCTGCGGCTGGCTCAAGGATCGCTTCGGCGTCTCGTGGCAGGTGATCCCCGCCGCGCTGGGGGAGATGATGAGCGACTCCAAGCACGGGAGCCCGGCGAAGGTCATGGACGCAGTGCTGAAGATGCGCAAGCTCGACATCGCGACTCTGAAGCAGGCGTATCGGAGTGGCTCCTAGCTTGGTTCCGGAGACTCAGCATGCACGCCGGAAAGTGAGCCTCGAGCGCACGTTCAACGCGCCGATCGAGGAGGTTTGGGAGCTCTGGACGACCAAGGAGGGGATCGAGTCGTGGTGGGGCCCCGATGGGTTCGCCGTCAACGTCCGCAAGCTCGACCTTCATCCGGGCGGCGAGCTCGTCTACGCCATGACCGCCATGGCCCCGGATCAGATCGAGTTCGTGAAGAAGGCCGGGATGCCGTTGACAACTGAGAGCCGGATCATCTTTGTGGAGATCGCACCACCGCGCAAGCTCGTATACACGCAGATCGCCGACTTCATTCCCGGCGTCGAGCCTTACGACGTAGCGACGACCGTGGATCTCGAGGAGACCCCGACAGGGGTGCGGATGGTCCTGACCTTCGATGCGATGCACGACGAGCACTGGACGAACATGGCCGTCATGGGCTGGGAGATGGAGCTCGGAAAGCTGGCGAAGCTTCTCGAGGCAAACCCAGCGTGACGAAGGGGCCGCGTCGTGCGGCCCCTTCCCAAGATCGTCGAATCAGGCTGAACCCCAAGTGTGCACAGAAGCGGGAATCGGAGGCGCCCCAAACCCGCGAGTGTGCACACAACGGGCCCCACCGCCCCCCTTCTAAACATGGTCGGCGGCGATACTGAAGGCGCCGATGAAGATCGCGCTGCTCACCCGCGAGTACCCACCTGATGTCTACGGCGGCGCGGGCATCCACGTCGAGTACCTTGCGCGCGAGCTGAGGCGCCTGGTCGAGGTTTCCGTGCAGTGCTGGGGGTCGCCGAGGGACGAGCCAAGCGTGACCGCCCATCAGCCCTGGGCGGCCCTCTCGGACCCGAAGCCCGAATCGGCCGCGCTGCAGGCGATGTCCATCAACCTCGCCATGGCGGGGGCGGTCAAAGGCGTCGACCTCGTCCACAGCCACACCTGGTACGCGAATTTGGGCGGTCATCTGTCCAAGATCATGTGGTCGGTGCCTCATGTCGTCACCACCCACAGCCTCGAGCCGCTCCGCCCATGGAAGGCCGACCAGCTCGGCGGCGGTTACGCGCTGTCGACGTTCTGCGAGCAAACCGCAATTGAATCCGCGGACGCGGTGATCGCGGTGTCGCAGGGCACGCGCCAGGACGTCTTGAGCTGCTACCCAAAGGTCGACCCAGAGCGGGTCCACGTGATCCACAACGGAATCGATCCGGAGATCTACCGCCCGACGCCTTCCGACGAGGTGCTGGCGCGATACAGCGTCGAACCCGGCCGTCCCTTTGGGCTATTTACCGGCCGTATCACTCGGCAGAAGGGCCTGCCCCTGCTGCTCGCGGCGGCGCACAACATCGATCCCGCCTATCAGCTCGTGATCGTGGCCAGCTCTCCGGACACGCCCGAGATCGCCGCCGAGGTCGAGGCACTGGCAGCGCGCGTGCGCTCGGAGCGTGGCAACCTGGTCTGGATCGGTCGCTTCATCCCTCTGCAGGACCTGATCAGCCTCTACTCCAGCGCCACGGTTTTCGTGTGCCCTTCGATTTACGAGCCGTTCGGCCTGGTCAACCTCGAGGCGATGGCATGCGAGACGGCCGTGGTCGCGTCACGCGTCGGCGGCATCCCGGAGATCGTCGTCGAAGGCGAGACCGGCTATCTCGTGGACTACAACCGGGATGACAACGAGACCTTCACCACGGCGCTCGCGCGCCGAGTCCAGGAGCTGTTGTCAGACCCGGTCCTTGCCGCCAGGATGGGCAAGGCCGGGCGCCGGCGGGTGCTGGATCATTTCGGCTGGCCCGCCATCGCCGGTCGGACCGTCGAGCTATACGATTCGCTCCTATCAGGGGGTCGGGCCGCGAACTCCGGCCCGATGTAACAGGGATTACGTCGCCTGCGTGGCTGGTTCTAAGACGGGCATGAAGGAGGCTGGCGAGCTCATCAGGGAGGCCGTTACATCGTGGCCGGGGGTGGATTCTGTGCCGCACCGCTTCGGCGGCACTGAGTACCGCTACGGTCGGAAGGAGATGGGACACGTTCATGGGGACCGCCTCGCCGACCTCCCGTTGCCGCGAAAGCTTCGCGACGAGATGATCGCGGCCGGGCGCGCGCAGCCTCATCACGTCCTTCCACAGACGGGCTGGGTCAGCTGTTGGATGACCGGCCCTGAAGACGCCGCTCGCGTGATCGAGCTGTTCAAGATCCAATATGACCGGTACCGGGAGCGCCCGGTTAGAGGCGCTGATCTCAAGTGAACGCGGTCCGCGTGTTGGAGATCGTGGCAGGCGGGCTTCTCAGCCTGTCCGCGTTCGCCGACCTCTTCAACTCGGTCGTCCTGCCGAGGCCGGCGATCAACAAGTTCGTCCTGGGCCGCCGCCTGTTCACCGCCCTCTGGTCCGGTTGGCGGTACGTTGGGGACCGTTTGTCGCTTGAGCGTCGCGAAGGCTGGCTGGGCACGTTCGGGCCGATCGCAGTGCTGGTGATGTTCGGCGTCTGGGCCCTGGCCTTCGTGCTCGGCTACGGGCTGATCATCGACGGCGTCCGCGACGAGCTGGAGCCGGTGCCGGGAGACTTGTGGGAATCGCTCTATTTCTCGGCGACCACGCTCGTGCCGTTGAGCTACGGCGATTTCGTCCCCACCGGTCTCGCCGCGCGGCTTGTCACCATCGCCGAGAGCGCGACCGGAGTCGGTGTGGCGGCGATGGTCATCACGCTGCTCTTCTCCCTGTACGCGTCGTTTCAGCGACGGGAGGAGTCGGTGGTGGCGCTCGACGCCATGGCCGGGGCGCCGCCATCGGGCGTCGAGCTCCTAGAGACCGCCGCCGAGCTCGGCATGCGCGACAAGCTCGGCGCCACCTTTGAGGAGTGGCGCGGCTGGGCAGCGGCTGTCCTGGAGAGCCACCTCGCCTACCCCGTCCTCTTCTACTTCCGCTCCAGCCACGACAACGAGGCGTGGCTCAACTCATTCGGCGCGGTCATGGACGCGGCGGCGCTGGTCGTCAGCACGGTCGACGGCGAGGCCAAGGGCTCGGCGAAGATGTTTCTCACCATCGGCAATCACCTGGTCGAGGACATGTCGTGGTTCTTCGGCTTCACCAAAACGCAGTACGTAGGGGTGGAGGAGTCGGAGTTCGACCAGGTCCTTGAGCGCCTCGAACGGGTGGGCTACAAGAGCAGGAACAAAGAGGCGGCCTGGAGAGAGTTCTCGAAGATCAGGTCCAAATACGCATCGCCCATCAACCAGATGGCTGCACGGTTCGCGATCATCCCCGCCCAGTGGATTGGCGACCGCTCCTACCTCCCGCACCGCTCCGGACGGGGTAGTCGGAGGCGCGTGCCGGTAAGGTGATGGCGGCCGCCCTGGACGCCGCTGAGCACCCGGTCGTCGGCATCAGCCTCGGGCGCGATGGAGTCCGTCGGTGTTGGTGGGCCGGCGAAGACGAGCTCTATCAGCGATACCACGACCTCGAGTGGGGACGCCCCGTCGACGATGACCACCGCCTGTTCGAGAAATTGACGCTCGAAGGCTTCCAGGCGGGGCTCAGCTGGCTGCTCATCCTGCGCAAGCGCGACAACTTCCGCGCCGCATTCGCGGGTTTTGAACCGGAGAAAATCGCTCGGTTCTCCGAGCGCAACGTGGCGCGGCTGATGGCGGACGCTGGGATCGTGCGCAACCGCGCCAAGATCGAGGCCACCATCAACAACGCGCGCCGCTATGGGGAGCTGGCCGGCGAGTTCGGCAGCCTGGCCAGCTATGTCTGGAGGTATGAACCGGCAAGGACCGCGCGCATCGACCATGCGGCCCTGATGCAGACCAAGAGCTCTGACGAGGCGATCGCGATGAGCAAGGACCTGCGCCGCCGTGGATGGGCTTTCGTGGGGCCGACCACCGTCTACTCCTTCATGGAGGCCATGGGGCTGGTCAACGACCACATCGACGGCTGCGATGCCGGCCGCACGGTCGAGAACCTCCGTCGGAAGTTCGCGCGACCCGCAAAATCCTGAGCACCTGGAGGGACTTCGACGATGGGCGAGCTGGCGGTGCTGGTGATCAGGATCCGCGAGGGACAGGCCGAGGATTACGAGCAGCTGTTTGAGCAGAGCGAGCTTCCGCGTTGGCGCGACTATCACAAGCGGGGCCTGTTCAAGCGCGCCCGCATATTCCGTTCGGCATTTGGCTCGCACGAGAAGAAAGGCATCGCCAACTACGTGATCGTGGTCGAGACGGAAGGCGAGGGGCATCACGAGCACGACAACGATCCGGGCTTCAAGGCGTTCAACCGCAAGGCCGACGCCTTCCAGTCGGAGGAGCCTTTCGTGTTCGGGGGCGAACCGATATTCAAGGTCGGTTGAGCTCGCTGGGGACATCGGATGAGCTGACCCGGCTCGTCTGCGAGCTGGTCGCGATCGAGTCCGTCAATCCCGACCTCGTCGCTGAGGGCAGCGGCGAGGGCGCTATCGCCGGTTTCGTCGCCACCTGGCTTCGCAGCGAAGGGCTCAACGTGGAGATCGTGGAGCCGGCGCCGGGTCGTCCAAGCGTGGTCGGCGTGCTCGGGGGGACCGGCGGCGGACAGAGCCTGATGCTCAACTCGCACATGGACACCGTCGGCGCCGGCGGAATGACCGACGCCTTCCATCCGGTGGTCGACTCGGGGCGCATCTACGGCCGGGGTGCATACGACATGAAGGGCAGCCTCGCCGCGATCATGCTCACAGCGAAGCTGGCCAGGCAGTCAGGGCTCGCCGGTGACCTGGTCGTCACCGCGGTGGCTGATGAAGAGGTCGCGAGCCTGGGCACTTCAGCCGTGCTCGAGCGTTTCCGAGCCGACGCTGCGGTCGTAACCGAGCCGACCGAGCTCCGCCTCTGTCTGGCCCACAAGGGGTTTGTCTGGATCGAGCTCGAAATCAGTGGAGTGGCAGCCCATGGGTCAAGACCCGACATCGGTGTCGATGCCGTCGCCCATGCCGGCCGGATCCTCACCGGCATCACCGAGCTGGATCGGGGCCTGCGTGGCGGGCCGCGCCACCCCTTGCTGGGCACCGGCTCCGTGCACGCTTCTGTGATCGAGGGAGGGCAGGAGCTCAGCACGTACCCTGCCCGCTGCGTCGTCAAGCTCGAACGCCGAACCGTCCCCGGCGAGGACGGGTCGACGGTGCTTGATGAGATGAATCGGCTGATCGCGCACGCGCGCGAGAGCGATCCGGATCTCTCGGCGTCTGCGCGCGTGCTGCTGGAGCGAGCTCCGTCAGAGGCCGGCGAGGACGGCGACGTGGCCGCCGCCGTGTCAGAAGCAGCCCGGCACGCGCTGGGCAGGCCACCCGAGTCGATCGGCGTCGCGTACTGGATGGACATGGCGCTGCTGAACGCCGCGGGGATTCCGACGGTTGCGTTTGGTCCCATCGGCGAAGGCGCGCACGCCGACGTGGAGTGGGTCGACATCGCTTCTCTCGAGCTGTGCGTGCAGACCTACCTGCGTGTCGCGGAATCGATATGCGGTCGCAGATGAGCGATCGCGTCAGCTTGCTGCTGGCGGCCGCCGGTGAGTTCGTCACTCCCCTGGCGGTTGTCGACGAGGCGATCAGGGAACGAAACCTTGCGCGCATGCAAAGACTCGCCTCTGCGCACGGCCTTCGACTGCGACCTCATGCGAAGACCCACAAGAGCGTTCATGTCGCGCAGCGCCAGGTCGCCCACGGCGCAGTCGGCCTGACCGCGGCGACGCTGAAGGAGGCGGAGGTCTTCGCGGCCGGTGGCGTGCAGGACATCGTCATCGCCCATCCTCCGGTCGGCGAGCCGAAGCTGCGCCGGCTGCGAGCGCTGGCGGAGCATGTGCCTCATCTGGCGGTGGCGGTGGACAGCATCGAGGTCGCGTCCTCGACTCCCGCCCCGATCGAGGTGCTGTGGGAGGTCGACACCGGTCTGCATCGCCTGGGCACGCCGGCCGGCGAGGCGACTGCGGCCGCCGTGCGTGAGCTCGTCAATGCCATTGGCGCCGAACGATTTCGCGGGCTGCTTACGCATGGCGGTCATGCGTACCGCTCGGCAAGCGACTCCGAGCTGATCGTGGCAAGTCGTGAGGAGGCCGCCGGCCTGGTTGAGAGCGCAGCCTTGATCCGTGCCTCGGGGATCGAGGTGCGTGAGCTGTCGATCGGTTCGACGCCGACCACGCGCTACTTGGATCGTGCGGTGGACATCACGGAGATGCGGCCCGGCACCTACGTCTACGGCGATGCCAACCAGGTGCAGCTCGGCAGCCAGGCGCAGGAAGACTGTGCGCTGGTTGTGGTGGCGACCGTGATCTCCAGGCCGGGTTCGGAAAGGGCCGTCATCGATGCGGGATCAAAGGCCCTTTCAGCGGATCTGCGAGTGCCAGGCGTCGACGGCTACGGGATCGTTGTCGATCATCCAGCATTGCGGCTTGACCGGCTGAGCGAGGAGCACGGGGTCCTGGTCGGTGAGGGGACGATCGAGCTCGCCATCGGCGACCGCGTGGCGGTCATCCCGAATCATGTCTGCACGGTGGTCAACCTGCACCCGGCGCTCCTGGTCGTCGGCGCCCGCGGTTTCGCGCGCTGGGAGGCAGTGGACGCGCGAGGCTGGCAGTAGACTTCACCCGCGAGCCGCTGGGGTTTTTCAACATCGGGAGGAGGACGAAATGCCACGAGCAAAGCAGCTGACGGTATGGGTCCCGGATCGGCCCGGCATGCTGGGAGAGCTGGGCTCCACGCTCGGTGCGAAGAAAGCAAACATCCGCGCTTTCAACGCCTGGGTCGAAGGCGATCGCGGCGCCATCCGGATCGTGGTCGACAAACACGCCGCGGCGAAAAAGGCGATCGCGGCGCAGGGCTGGGAAGCCACCGAAGACGAGGTGTTGGTCGTCACGCTGGCAGACAACCCGGGGAGTCTGGGCAAGGTCTCGCAGAAGCTGGGCGACGCGGGAGTCAACATCAAATACGCGTACGCAGGCACGGCCGGCAGCGCGCGGCGGGTCAACGTCTATTTCGGAGTCTCAGACCTGAGTCGGGCCCTGAAAGCCGCGCGCTGACAAAAGCTGGCCCGACGAGCCAGGCAGACCCGACCCAAGCGGAGATCGAGGAATGCGTGGGCAATGCCCACGGCAATCTTCTGCGCGTCAGGGAGCTCATCGAGCGAAACCCTGCCCTCGTCAACGCGCGAGCTCCCTGGAATGAAACCCCGATCGAGGCGGCAGCGCAGATGGGGAACGTTCCAATCATTCAGTACCTGATCGAAAACGGTGCTCCCGTGGACATGTTCACGGCGTGTGTGCTCGGTGATGTGGACCGCCTGCGCCGCGAGCTGGCCGCCGACCCATCGCGGGCGGTGGCACGCGGCGTCCATGACCTGCCCACGCTCTACTTCGCAGCCATCGGCGGCAGCATTGAGATCGCAGAGCAGCTTCTCGCGAGCGGCGCGGGAGTCAACGACCGGGCAGAGGCAGCGGCGCCGATCCATGGAGCCGTGATGGGGGGCGATCCGGAGATGATCAGGTGGCTCCTCGAAAGAGGCGCGGATCCGGACCTGCCCGACTACAAGGGCCGCGGCGGCAAACAGCTCGCGCAAGAGATGGAGCGGGTAGACCTGGCAGAGCTGTTCGACCAGCCGACACGGTCATGACCGCCGGTGCAGCTCGCTGCGCACGCTGTTCTCGGCCACCAGCCGGCCCTTGAACCACACTTTCTCGGGCAGCCGCTGCAGGCGTATCGCCTCATCCCAAGAAGGGACGGGCAGCAGCTGCAGGTCGCCCCGCGCCCCGACCGCGAGCCCGTAATCGGTCAGCCTCATCGCGCGGGCCGGCGCGTCGGTCACGGCGCTCAGCGCGAAAGCAAGGTCGGCGCGCGTCGTCAGGTGCGCAGCATGAGCTGAGATCAGTGCGACTTCTAGCATCGACCCTCGCCCGAACGGATAGAAGCCGTCCTTGACGCAGTCCTGGCCGAACAGCACATTGACCCCGGCCGCCCTGAGCTCGCCGATCCGCGTCGTGCCCCGCCTGATCAATCCTCGGTCTCCGCGACCCTGCAGGACCAGGTTGGTCACGGGGTTGGCTGCAATCGAGATGCCCGCGCGAAGGCATTTGTCGATGACTCGCTCCGCGTAGTCGTGGTCGGCCGCCGCGAGCGAGCAAACATGACCCGCGCAGACCCGCCCGATGAATCCGCGCAGGAGCGCCTCGTCGGCCACCATCTCCAACGTCCGCACGCCACCGTCGTCGGTTTCGTCGACATGCATGTCGATGTCGCGGTCGAACCGTTCGGCGAGCGCGAAGCACAGCCGCACGTGCTCGCGCTGGGACTCCTCGTCGACCTCCCAGTGCGGCATGCCACCGACCACATCGGCGCCCGCCTCGAGCGCCGCCTCCATCAGGTCGTAGGCGCCGGGGTCACGAAGCAGGCCCTCCTGCGGAAAGGCGATGGTCTGGACGTCGGCGATGTCGTCGCATTCGGCAGCGGCGGCCAGCACGCCTTCGAGCGGCCGAAGCCCGCCGATGGTGTCGACGTCGACATGGGAGCGCAGGCGCGTCGTTCCTGACGCCACCGAGGCTTCGATGACCGCGCGCGCCCGCCCGCGGACGTCATCAACCGTGTATCGCCGCTTGCGCTCGTGGATGGCACCGATCGCGCCGCTGAGCGTGCCGTCGTGCTCGTGCAGCTCGTCGCGGATCAGCGCCTTGTCGAGGTGGATATGACCGTCGATGTAGGCCGGGAGCACGAGCTTGCCCGTGCAGTCCACGGCGGGGGCAATGCCTGCGCCGACACCGGGTCCGACCCTGGCGATCCTTTCCCCGTCGATGACGATGTCGGCCACCGCTCCGCCGGGCAGACGGGCGGCTTGCAAAGCCAACACGGAGGGCTACCATAGCGCGGGGACCCCGGGGCTTGGAGACCCGGGGCTAGGGCAGGGGTCCCCGCGAACTCACGGCGAAGCCTCTGAGTTCGTGGGGTAAAAAAGGGGTGGCGCCATGGCGGTTGCTACTGGGGCGCGCGAGCGCGACGTCGTCTACCCGGAGGAGCGGCTGCCGTGGCCGCAAACGATCCTGATGGGCATCCAGCACGTGATGGCCATGTTCGGCGCCACGGTGCTGGTCCCGCTCATCCTCGGCTTCAACCCGAACACGGTCATCTTCTTCAGCGGCGTGGCGACGCTGATCTTCCTGGTGGTGACCGGCTTCAAGGTGCCCAGCTACCTCGGGTCGAGCTTCTCTTTCATCGGCTCGGTGCTCGCCGTCCAGGGCGGCGCGAACCCGAACCACGGGCTTGCGTACGCGGGCATCTTCATGGCGGGCGTCATCTACCTGATCCTGGGCGCGATCGTCCACTTCGTCGGCATCAACCCGATCCGCTACCTGCTGCCGCCGGTCGTGACCGGCACCGTGGTCGCTGTCATCGGCCTGGCGCTGGCCAGCGCCGCCACCACCAACTACGGCGGCGAGCCGTTCACCGCCACGATCACCCTGCTGGCCGCGGTCGGGGCCGCCGTGTATCTACGCGGCTTCCCGCGCCTCCTGCCGGTGCTGATCGGGATCGTGGTCGGTTACATCGTCTCGCTCATCTACCCGGTCTGCTACGACGCCAAATCTGCCTGCCACGTCAACCTCGACGCCGTCAGCCACGCCAGCCTGGTCGGGCTGCCGGCATTCAGCTTCCCCGACTTCAGCCAGTTCGGGTCGACGCTGAGCCTCTTCTTCTTCATCCCGGTCATCCTCATCGCCGAGAACGCGGGCCACGTCTACGCGATCAGCGGGATCATGAAGCGCGACCTCAGCCCCATGCTCGGACGAACGTTCATGGGTGATGGCCTCGGGACTGCGGTCAGCGGCCTCCTTGGCGGCACAGGCGAGACCACGTACGCCGAGAACATCGGCGTGATGGGCATCACCCGCGTCTTCTCAATCATGGTCTTCGTGGTGGCGGCGATCACCGCCATCCTGCTCGGCTTCATCCCGGTTTTCGGGGCGGTCGTGCAGTCCATCCCTGTCAGCGTCCAGGGCGGCATCGAGATGTACCTGTTCGGCCTGATCGCCGTCATCGGCGGCAAGATCTGGGTCGACGCCAAAGTGGACTTCTCCAAACGCGCCAACCTGGCGGTGGCGGCGATCCCTCTCATCATCGCGGCCGGCATCCCTGCCACCCAGGCGATCCCGATCCACCTCGGCAGCCTCACGCTCACGTTCAACAACCTGGGCCTGGGCGCGCTGAGCGCGATCGTCCTCTACCAGCTGCTGCGGCCGGGCCACATGCGCGACAGTGAGAAGGAACCGGCGGAGGTGGTAGCGCCAAGCTGAACTCCGACCGGCGAGGCGCATACGGCTTTGACGCGCCGCAGGTCGCCCTGGTGATGCTGAGCATCACCGGAGCCCTGCTGCTGATCGCGGCGGCCCTGTTCGCGCTGCGGGTCCCGGCGGCGCCGTGGATCTTCCTTGTCGCGGGCCTTGCCCTGCTCACCACGGTGGCCATTCACGCGCACACCACGCTGCGGGGCAAGTTCCTGGTCTGGTCGGGCATCCTGTCAGGCCTCGGTTTCAAGGGCGACGAACGCGTGCTGGACCTCGGCTGCGGGCGCGGCGCAGTCCTCATGGCCGCGGCCAAGCTCGTCCCTGCCGGCCGGGCGGTAGGCATAGACATCTGGAGCGCGTCCGACCAGTCGGGCAACAGCGCCGAAGCCACCGAGCGCAACGCAAAGGCCGAAGGGGTGGCGGACCGCGTGGAGGTGAGGTCAGGCGACATGCGGGAGCTTCCTTTTCCCGATGCCTCCTTCGACGTGGTCGTGAGCAGCATGGCCATCCACAACATCCACGAGCCCGACGGACGCATCGCGGCTCTCGACGAGGCGATCCGCGTGCTGCGGCAGGGCGGCACGCTGGCGATCGTCGACTTCATGGTCGTCGACGAATACGCCGATCACCTGCGCAGTCGCGGCATGAAGGAGGTCCAGCTGCGGAAGCTCGGCTGGCGCTTCTGGTATGGCAGCCCGTGGCTCGGAGCGAGCCTGGTCAGGGCGCGACGCGCCTGACCAGTTCTTCCAGCGGCTTGCGCCGCCCGCCCCTGAGCGCGCCTTCGGCTGGATAGCCGAGCGAGACAGTGGTCCGCATGGTCCGTTCGGCGGGGAGGCCGAGGAGCGTCTTGGCTGCCTCGCGCCCGTCGCCCAAGAGCCAACCGATGCTCGAGCCGAGGCCGTGGGCCTGCGCGGCCAGCATGATCCGCTCGGCGATCCGCCCCTCGTCGAAGGCGTTCAGCTCGTCTCGCTCCATCCACGTGACGATCACCGCGCCTGCGGCGGCGCCGGCGAGGTGCCTCGCATATCCCTTGAGCTCGGAAAGACGACGAAGCATGGAGCGATCCTCGATCCACAGGACCTGGAACTCCTGGCGGTTGCTGGCGTTGCCCGACCAGCGGATCACGTCGTGGATGTCGCGGACCGCCTCGGCGGGCAGCGGCGTGTCCTTGAACTGCCGCACGGCGCGCAGTGTCCGCAGTAGGGTTACGAGATCGCGAGCTTGAGTTTCAGCCATGCGTTGATCGTAGGACGCATCTCGCAATAGATGGGCGGCATCGCACCAGACGAGACATTCGACGGCACGTTCCCGTTCAAGCCGCACTTCACAAACGCCCCGGGCTGCCGGATGCACTACGTGGACGAGGGCGAGGGCGAACCGATCATCCTCATCCACGGCGAGCCGACGTGGGCGTACCTGTACCGCAACTTCATTCCCCGGCTCTCGCGACACTTCCGGGTCATCGCGTACGACCACATGGGATTCGGTAAGTCCGAGACGCCGCAGGATGCCGACTACACGCTCGACAGACACGCAAGCAACCTGGCCGCCCTAATCGAGGACCTCGACTTGCGCAACGTCACGCTCGTGATGCAGGACTGGGGCGGCCCGATCGGCGCCGTCGTGGCCGCTCGCCATCCGGACCGGATGAAGCGCTTCATCGCCATGAACACGATCTTCGGGACCGACCGCAATGTGCGCGAGGAGCGGCTCACGCCGTGGTTCGCAGCCATCAAGTCGATGGAGGAAGCGGGTCAGCTGGAGGCGGTGCTGAGCAACCTGCGCTACGTCGTCGGCGGCATCATGATGGCGCTCGGCATGCAGCGGCGCGACGTAGTCACCGACACGTGGCTGCGTGCCTACGCGGCGCCATTCTCCAGCCTCGAAGAGTGCAAGGGCGCGATCGCCTTTCCCGTGGAAGGCCTTCACCTCGAGCGCATCCGCGACACGCTGGTCGGCGCTCTGCCCGGCCTGTTCCAGCTGGGCCAGTCCGGGACTCCCGCGATGATGGTCGAGGGCATGCACGATCGGGCGATCTGGCCACACGTGGCAATCGCAGGCTTCCGCGCCTTCTTCCCGCATGGAACCGTCCACGAGCTTCCAGAGGCGGGCCATTTCATTCAGGAGGACGCGCACGAGGTCGTGGTCCCGCTCATCGAGGAGTTCTGCCTACGAACCTAGGACGCCGGCGACCACAGCACCGGAATCAGGCGTTTTTGTCGTCAGAGGTGACATGAGCTGGCAGCTTCCGCGGTTGAGCGCAGCCATGGCCGTGCTGGTGGCCGTGATCGTAGTCGGCGTGCTCGCGGATGCAGTCGTCGTCGTCAACCAGCTCCGCTCGTCAAACCAGACCCAGGCGTCTCATTCCCAGTCCTCGAAGCACAGCTCGAAGAACGGCCAGCATCCCTGCAACCACGGTTTCTACGTCTCGCAGGCCGCCCACGCCCACAAGGGCGGCGATTACGTCAAGCAGATAGCCCAGAGCGACCTGGGCAAGAACGGCGACTGCTCGGCGCCGCTTCCGGCCCAGGCGCCGGCCTCGAAGAAATCCAAGAAATCCGCCAGCGAGTCCGACGACTC
>DASXTG010000118.1:0-5982 GCA_036505515.1 Candidatus Dormiibacterota bacterium
GCCTCGGGCGGCGTCGGCACCTGCTGCGTGCAGCTGGGCAAGCTGGCCGGCGCGGAGGTGATCGCCTGCGCGAGCAGCGAGGACAAGCTGGCGCGCCTGAAGGATCTGGGCGCGACCCATCTGCTCGACTACACCAAGCAGGACTTCGTGAAGTGGGTCTACGAGAACTTCGGCAAGCCGCACCGCCGGCAGTTCACGGGAGGCGTGGACGTGGTCGTCAACTTCACGGGCGGCGATACCTGGGTGCCCTCGCTGAGAGTGCTGCACCGCCAGGGCAAGGTGCTCACCTGCGGGGCCACGGCCGGCTTCGATCCCAAGGAAGACCTTCGCTTCATCTGGACCTTCGAGCTCAAGGTGCTGGGCTCGAACGGCTGGATGCGCGAGGATCTCTTCACGCTGCTGAGCTTGATCCAGCAGGGGCAGCTCAAGCCGATCATCGACCGCGAGCTGCCTCTGGAGGACGTCAACGAGGCCTTTCGTCTCCTCGAGGACCGCGAAGTGTTCGGCAAGGTCGTCGTGCGACCGTGAGCGAGACAGTTCCCGACAAGCTCCCCGATTCAAAGTTAACCGTCGAGCAGATCCAGGCCACCTTCGACGCCTCGCCCTTCATCAGCTTCCTCGGCCTCCGGGTCGTCTCCCTCGACTACGGCACGGGCAGTCTCACCGTGACCATGCCCATGCGCGCGGAGCTCGAGCGTCGGGCGGGCACCCGGCAATTCCACGGAGGCCCCATCGCGGCCTTCATCGACATCGTGGGCGACTTCGCCGTGGGCATGGCAGTGGGCGGCGGCGTGCCCACCATCAATCTGCGCATCGACTATGTCAGGCCGGCCATCGGCTCGATTCTCACTGCTACCGCGCAAGTCCGCCGCTCCGGGCGCACGGTGGCGCTGGTCGACGTCGACGTGTACGACGAGCAGCAAGCACTGGTCGCCGTCGGCCGTGGCACGTATTCCCCTCAGCGCGGCTAGTAACGCATTAGGTAGCCAGTGCCGACTGTTCGAGGCTGATTGTTCATCAGCGCGTCTCTACTGGCTGGCACCTCCGCTCTGCTACACTCCGCCCAGCCTGTAAGGAGGGGTTCCTGCATGGACCCGGCCCGGTTTCCCCACGCCCCGCATCCCCTCGCGCCTGACTCGCAGAACACTTGCGCGAGGATCGATCCAGTGATGGAGCGGCGCACCTTCATGGCGATGTTCACTGGCGGCATCGTCGTCGCACCGTTCGCCGCCGAGGCCCAGCAAGCGGCCAAGAGCGCTCGAATAGGCTACCTGGCGGGCAACCTGGCTGCTAACCCTCCCCAGCACGAGGCCTTCCGTCAAGGACTGCGTGACCTCGGTTACGTCGAGGACCGCAACCTCGTGATTGAATACCGATCTGCCGAGGGGAAGTTCGAGCGGCTGCCCGCTCTTGCGGCCGAACTGGTTGCGCTCAAGGTTGATGTCATCGTGACCTCAGAGACACCCGCCGCCCTGGCCGCCAAGCAAGCGACCAGGACCATCCCCATTGTCTTTTCTTTTGCTGTCGATCCGGTGACGAGCGGGCTCGTCGCCAGCCTTGCGCGGCCGGGCGGCAATGTCACAGGGTTGGCCACCCTCCTCCCGGAGCTAGTCGGCAAGCGTCTGGAGCAGCTCACGCAGGCCGTTCCGGGGGTCAGTCGGGTCGCGGTCCTCTGGCAGCCAGGTAGCCAGGTCAAACGCACGGAAAAGGACGTGCTGAAGCGAGCAGAAGTCGCGGCGCGGGCGGTGGGGGTGCGGCTTCAATTCGTTGAGGCGCGAGGTCCGGAGACCTTCGACAGGGCCTTCTCGGACATGACCAGCGCGCGCGTGGGTGCTCTGACTGTGCTGGGAAGCGCCATGTTCTTCAATGAGCGCAGACGCCTCGTGGACCTGGCGGCCAAGAACCGGCTGCCGGCAGTGTACGGATTGAGGGAGTATGTCGATGCCGGGGGCCTTTTGTCCTATGGGCCGAACGTTGGTGATTTGTATCGGCGCGCCGCTACCTACGTGGACAGGATTCTCAAGGGTGCGAAGCCCGGCGACCTGCCCGTCGAGCAACCGACGAAGTTCGAGTTGGTGATCAACCTCAAGACCGCCAAGGCCCTCGGCCTGACGATCCCGCAGTCGCTGCTGCAGCGGGCGGACGAGGTCATCCAGTGATGGATCGGCGGGAGTTCATCGGCACCCTGGCTGGCGGCCTTCTCGGCGCCCCACTCGCCGCCGAGGCCCAGCAGGCGGCCAAGATCGCTCGAATAGGCTACCTGGCGTTCAACCTGGCGGCCGGCGATCCCCGCATACGAGAGGCCTTCCTTCAAGGACTGCGTGACCTCGGGTACGTCGAGGGTCGTAACCTCCTGATCGAATACCGCGATGCCGCGGGGAAGACCGAGCGGTTCCC
Source organism: Candidatus Dormiibacterota bacterium (assembly GCA_036505515.1). Lineage (GTDB taxonomy): Bacteria > Chloroflexota > Dormibacteria > Dormibacterales > Dormibacteraceae > DASXTG01. The sequence continues at coordinate 2,398 of DASXTG010000118.1, forward strand.
CGCTCTCGCGGCCGAGCTGGTTGCGCTCAAGGTCGATGTCATCGTGGCCGGCGGAGGCACCCTCGCCGCTCTGGCCGCCAAGCAAGCGACGACGACCCTCCCCATCGTCTTCGCTGCCGTTGGCAACCCGGTAGCGGAGGGGCTCGTCACCAGCCTTGCGCGGCCCGGCGGCAATGTCACGGGCTTGTCGCTCGTCCAGCAGGAGCTCGTCGGCAAGTCGCTGGAACTGCTCAAGCAGGCCGTTCCGGAGGTGAGTCGCGTCGCCCTGCTTTTGAAGCCAGATGCCATGCCCGACCGTGCCAAGAAGGACAGACTCAACGCAGCAGACGTCGCGGCGCGGGCACTCGGTGTGCGACTGCAAGTGGTTGAGGCGCGAGGTCCGGAGGACTTCGACCGGGCCTTCTCGGACATGACCAGGGCGCGCGCGGGCGCTCTGGCTGTGCTGGCAACCCCCGTGTTCGACAATGAGCGACGACGCCTGGTGGACCTGGCGGCCAAGAACCGGCTGCCGACGGTGTACTCATACAGGTCTTATGTCGAGGCCGGGGGCCTCATGTCCTATGGACCGGACCTTGCCGACTCGTTTCGGCGCGCTGCGACCTACGTGGACAAGATTCTCAAGGGGGCCAAGCCCGGCGACCTGCCCGTCGAGCAGCCGACCAAGTTCGAGCTGGTCATCAACCTCAAGACCGCCAAGGCGCTCGGCCTGACGATCCCGCAGTCGCTGCTGGAGCGGGCGGACGAGGTCATCCAGTGACCACGCGGCGAGCGTTCATCGGCACTCTGGCTGGCGGCTTCCTCGCCTCACCGCTCGCCGCCCAGGCCCAGCAGGCGGCCAAGAGCGCTCGAATAGGCTACCTGGCAGTCAGCCTGGCCGCTCCCCCCCAACTGCGAGAGGCCTTCCGTCAAGGACTGCGCGACCTCGGTTACGTCGAGGGCCGCAACCTCGTGATCGAATACCGATTTGCCGAGGGGAAGTCCGAGCGGCTCCCCGCTCTTGCGGCCGAACTGGTTGCGCTCAAGGTTGATGTCATCGTGGCCGCCGCAGGTACACTCAGCGTCCTGGCCGCCAAGCAAGCGACTAGAACCCTTCCCATTGTCTTCATTGGTGCTGGCGATCCGGTGACGAGCGGGCTCATCACCAGTCTTGCGCGGCCGGGCGGTAATGTCACGGGGTCGTCCCTCCTCTTCCCGGAGCTCGTCGGCAAGTGTCTGGAACACCTCAAGCAGGCCGTTCCGGGGGTCAGTCGGGTCGCTGTTCTCATGCACCCAGGTGCCGTCCCCGAACGCACGGAAAAGGACATCCTGAAGGGAGCAGAAGTCGCGGCACGGACGCTGGGGGTGCGGCTTCAATTCGTTGAGGCGCGAGGTCCGGAGAACTTCGACAGGGCCTTCTCGGACATGACCAGGGCGCGCGCGGGTGCTCTGACTGTGCTGTCAAGTCCCATGTTCGCAAGTGAGCGAAGACGCCTCGTGGACCTGGCGCTAAAGAACCGGCTGCCGACGGTGTTCTCATTTAGGGAGTATGTCGATGCCGGGGGGTTTATCTCCTATGGACCGGACCTTGCTGATTTGTTTCGGCGCGCCGCTACCTACGTGGACAGGATTCTCAAGGGCGCCAAGCCCGCCGACCTCCCCGTCGAGCAGCCGACGAAGTTCGAGCTGGTCATCAACCTCAAGACCGCCAAGGCGCTCGGGCTGACGATCCCGCCGTCGGTGCTGGGGCGGGCGGACGAGGTCATCCAGTGATGGATCGGCGGGAGTTGATCGGCACTGTGGCTGGCGGCCTCCTCGCCGCGTCGCTCGCCGCCGAGGCGAGCAGGCAGGCAAGGTCTATCGTATTGGCTATCTGAGCGCGCCCACCCAAGGGGGAGCGCGCCTGCGCGGACCAATCGGGTCAGGCCGCGTCGACGGCGGGGCGGATCTTGCCTGTCACGAGGTCGAGGATTTCGAGCATCTTGCCCAGATCGTCGCGTCGGAAGTCGATGGCGACGTGGCGAAGGCCGAGCTGCTTGTAGCCCACGAGATGGTCGACCACCGCCTGCGCCCCCTGCCCCAGGAGCTCGTCGCGGAGCGCGAAGCGGACTGACAGCTCGATCGTCTCGAAGGCCCGGCCCGCCTTGTCGGCGACCACGCGCAGCCGGCCCAGGGCCTCTTTCAGCTCGGCGGGAGTCTTGGACGTCGCGTGCCAGCCGTCTCCCAGCGTGACCACTCGTCGAAACGCGCCGGGGCTGTCGCCTCCGACCCAGATGGGCGGATGGGGCTTCTGGACGGGCTTGGGCGCGAAACCGATGTCCTTGAAGCGGAAGAACTCGCCCTCGAAGGAGGGATTGTCCTCCGTCCAGAGCGCCTTGAAGACGCGCAGCATCTCGTCCGCCTGGCGGCCGCGCTTGTGGAAGGGCACGCCCAGGATGTCGAGCTCTTCTTTCCACCAGCCCACACCCACCCCGCAGATCAGCCGGCCGCCGGAGAGCGCGTCGATGGTCGTGAGCATCTTGGCCATCACGACAGGATGCCGGTGGCCGAGGATGAAGACGGAGGAGCCCAGACGCGCCCGGCTCGTGCAGACGGCGGCCGCGGCGAGCACCGCGACCGGCTCGAGATAGGCCTTGTCGGGAGGATGCGGGAAACGGCCTCCCGGATAGCTGCCCGTCTGGTGGCGCGGGAAGACAACGTGGTCACTCACCCAGAGCGACGCGACATTGCGCCGCTCGGCCTCCTGCGAGAACGCCAGGAGCGCCTCGCGGGTCGCGACGGGGCCTTGCGTCGGAAGATGGCAGCCGATGTCCATCGTCATTGGTCTCCTTTGAAGTCGCCTCGAAGGTCTCCGGCGCGGACGTTAGGCCGCGGACTTGGTAGTTGTCAAGTCTCCGCATCACATCAAAATTTCGGTTACCGAGCAGGAGGTCGTACATCCGAAGTCACGGTTACCCATTCAAGCGGAGGGAGGATTTAGGGACGACCAAGGCGAGGTCACCCTTCAGCGACCAGTTTTGACCCCGGTCGGACGGGTGCCATAATGCAGTTATGCGGCTCTCGCTTGCTGCGATCCTCTGCATGCTCTTGATCCTGCCTGGATCAGCGTTGGCGCAGGTGTATCACTGGGTCGATGATGAGGGCGTTATCCACTACAGCACCGGCATCGAGAGCGTTCCGGCGCCGTACCGCTCGCGGGCCCGCGCGCTCTACGCCTCGCCCCAGCCGGCGGTGCCGGCGATCGAACGCTCGTCGCTCACCACGATCACCTTCACCCCAGGCTCGCCCGTGATCGTGAGCGCCCGCCTCAACGGCCTCGGCCCCATCACGCTCGTGCTCGACACCGGCGCGGACCGCACGCTGGTCTCGCCCGGCGCGCTGTCCAGGCTTGGCATTCCCGTGGTGGCATCCGGTCGCGCCGAGGTGCGCGGTGTCACCGGGGTGGGCCCGGCCGACGTCGTCTGGATAACATCGCTGGAGGTTGGCGGGGCCAAAGCCGGGCCGCTCGCCATCGTTGCGTATGACGGCAACCTGCGTCAGGCCGACGGTCTGCTCGGTCGGGATTTCCTCGATCAGTTCACCGTGACGATCGACGCCCAAACCGGGAGG
>DASXTG010000119.1:0-4447 GCA_036505515.1 Candidatus Dormiibacterota bacterium
GGTCGCGGTGAACGCCGACGTGGAGATCGGCGGCACGGACCAGCTGTTCAACCTCCTGTTCGGTCGCGAGATCCAGAAGGCCTACGGACAGGAGCCGCAGGACATCGCCGTCTTTCCGCTGCTCGAGGGCAGGGATGGCGAACAGAAGATGTCGAAGTCGCTGGGCAACTACATCGGGATCAGCGAGGCGCCGGAAGAGATCTACGGCAAGACGATGTCGATCCCCGACCGTCTGATCGAGAAGTACATGCGTCTCATCTCAGGCCTTGAGCCAGATCGGCAGGCCGAGATCCTGGCGATGAAACCGCGCGACTCAAAGGCGGCGCTCGCATTTCAGATCGTCAAGCGACTGCATGCTGATGACGCAGCTCGGCGCGCCGAGGAGGACTTCAACGTGAAGTTCCGCAAGCGCGAAATTCCGCAGCAACGCGAGAAGTGGGACAAAGGTCCAACCGACTTCGTCAGCCTCCTCGTCGAGACCGGGATTGCCAGCAGTCGCAACGACGCGAGACGATTGCTCGAACAGGGTGGGGTCAAGGTCAACGGGGAAAAGGTCGGGGTCGACTCGCCCGCACCCAAATCGGGTGACGTCGTGTCTGGTCGGCGGCGGTACATCGAATTAGAATGAGCGAAAGCATGTTCGGAGGGCTCTCCTGATGTCCGGCCATTCGAAATGGGCGGGCATCAAGCACAAGAAGGCGATCGTCGACGCCAAGCGCGGCCAGGCGTTCACCCGCGCCAGCCGCGAGATCACGATCGCTGCCAAAGAGGGAGGAGGCAACCCCGAGGGCAACTTTCGGCTCCGCCTGGCGATCCAGAAGGCGCGCGAGATCAACATGCCCACCGATCGCATCCAGGCCGCCATCAAGCGTGGCACCGGCGAGCTGGCCGGGGAGAAGCTCGAGGAGATCCGCTACGAGGGTTACGGACCTGCGGGCGTCGCGATCATGGTCGACGCCTTCACGGACAACCGAAATCGCACCTCGGCCTCCATCAAGCACCGCTTCTCCAAGTTCGGCGGCAACCTCGGTGAGACCAACTCCGTGGGCTGGATGTTCTCGCGGAAAGGAGTGATTTCCGCGAGCGCCGGCAAGAAGGATCCGGAAGAGGTCGCCCTGGCGGCCATCGAAGCGGGCGCTGACGACGTCCAGGTCGAGGGCGCATCGGTCGAAGTGACGACACCGCCGAACTCTTTCGAGAAGGTGAAGGCCGCGCTCGAATCCACGGGGGTCACCATCGACAACGCCGAGATCACGATGCAGCCCAAGCAGACTGTGCCCGTCGGAGAGGACAAAGCAGTCAGCGTGCTCAGGCTGATGGAGTCACTGGAGGAGGACGACGACGTCCAGCAGGTTTACGCCAATTTCGACATCCCAGCCAACGTCCTTGAACGCGTCTCAGCTCAGGTGTAGAACCTGATGGACACATGCCAGGCCCCGCGAACGGACTGATCCTCGGGATAGATCCCGGGCTGGCCGGCACCGGCTTCGCGTTGCTCTCGGGTCCGGACCACGTCGTCTCGTGCGGCACCGTCGTCACCAAACCCGGTCGCGACGGCGCGCGCCTGCTCGCGATCACCAATCACCTGCGCTCGCTGCTCGCCGAGCGGCCACCCGCCGAGGCGTCGCTCGAAGAGCTGTTCATGGGCCGCAACGCCACAAGCGCCATCGGTGTCGCCCAGGCGCGCGGTGCGATCCTGGCCGTCCTGGAGGAATGCGGTGTGCCAGTGTTCGAGTACAAGCCCAGCCAGGTGAAGATCGTGCTCACCGGCTACGGCAAGGCGGACAAGGAGCAGATCGCGCGCATGCTCGCCGCGCAGGTCAGGGTGCCGGACGGCAAGCTGGACTCGCACGCGCTGGACGCGATCGCGATCGCGGTGTGCCACGCACGAAGCCGCCGGTTCTCGGGAGCGGTTCGGTGATCGCGCATCTCGCCGGCACCGTCCTGCGCGCAGGACCCGACTTCGTCGTCGTCGACGTCGGCGGCGTCGGCTACATGGTCAGCGTGAGCGCCGGCACACGGCAGAAGGTGCCCCCGCCGGGCAGTTCGCTCGAGCTGCACATCCACACGCACGTGCGTGAGGACCAGCTGAACCTCTATGGGTTTGCCTCGGTCGAGGAGCTGGACCTTTTCGAGATGCTCATCGAGGTGGACGGAGTCGGCCCCAGGGTGGGCCTCAACATCCTCAGCGCGGCGAGCCTCGAGGTCCTGAAGCGCGCGATCGTGAGCGAGGACGCCGCGCCGATCCGTCGCGCCAGCGGCGTCGGCCAGCGGACCGCGGCGAAGGTGATCATCGAGCTCAAGCCGAGGCTGGATGCGGCGGCAGACCTCTCTGCGGTCCCGCGCGCAGCCGCCATCGCCGGCGATGGCGCCGTGCCCAAGGCGGTGGAGTCGGCGCTGCGGAACCTCGGCTTCACATCACAGGAAGCGAGAATCGGCCTGGATGCGGTGGACTGGAAAGCCTCACCATCGACCCAGGAAGCATTGGCAGTGGCTCTGAGAGCGCTGGGCAGGAAATGAAGGGAGAAGGGGAGAAGGTCCTCGACGCCCGCGTCGACGACGAACAGTTCGACCTCACGCTGCGCCCGCGACTGCTGCATGAATACGTCGGCCAGCAGCAGGTCCGGCAGAACCTGAGCATCCTTCTCGAGGCTGCACGCCGGCGCGGCGAGCCTGTCGAGCACGTTCTGTTATGCGGTCCTCCGGGACTCGGCAAGACCACGCTGGCACACATCATCGCCAACGAGCTCGGGGTGGGGATAAAGGTCAGCTCGGGGCCGGCCATCGATCACCAGGGCGCGCTGGGGTCGATCCTACTCAACCTCACGACCCGGGACGTGTTCTTCATCGACGAGATCCACCGGCTGAACAGCGTCGTCGAAGAATCGCTGTATCCCGCGCTCGAAGACTTCCGATTCGATGCCGTCCTCGGCAAGGGAGTGGGGGCGAGCGCCGCCACGCTGCCGCTGCCGCACTTCACATGCGTCGGCGCGACGACCAGGCAAGGCCTGCTCAGCGGTCCGCTCCGCGACCGCTTCGGCGCCGTGTACCGCCTCGACTTTTACAGCAAGCCGGAGCTGGAGAGCATCGTGCGTCGGTCGGCGCGCATCCTCGACATCGAGATCCACGAAGACGCGGTCTCGGAGATTGCACGGCGCGCGCGGGGAACACCGCGCATCGCCAACCGGCTCCTGCGTCGCGTGCGTGATTACGCACAGGTGCGGGGCGACGGCCGCGCCACGGCGGATGCGACCAGGCAGGCACTCACCATGCTGGACATCGACGAGATCGGGCTGGAGCCGCTGGACCGCCAGCTCCTGACCACCCTGATCACCAAGTTCAAGGGCGGTCCGGTCGGCCTCGACACAATCGCGACATCGCTTTCCGAGGAGCCGGAGACGATCGAGGACGTGCACGAGCCGTTCCTGATCCAGATTGGCTTCCTGGCCCGCACCGCTCGAGGGCGAGTGGCCACAGAGCTGGCCTACCGCCACCTGGGCATCGCGCCGCCTGATCCCGGGCCCCAGCAAACGCGCTTGCTGTAAGCGCCCGTGAGGCGCTCAGCAGCAAGAAAGACTGGGAAGAGGGAGTCAGCGTGGGTTCGTGTGGTGCGGAGCCATGCACGCAGGCGCTGCCCCGCGCAACAAATTTGTCGGACTAAATGCTTGACAGGCGAACATGCATTCGCTAAGATGCGAACATGTGTTCTGGGGTTGGGGAACGGGGCGGCTGGACCTCAACGGAGGTTTTCAAGGAGATCGATTCCCTGCTCGATCGACTCCAGGCAGAGGAGCTCTGCGAGCTGCCTTCGGCGTCCTTGGGCGAGGACATCAAGGAGCTGGAGCGGATCGGCAACCGCTGCCAGGCGGAGTCGATGCGGCGGCTGCGGCGCTTCGACAAAGACCAGGGCTTTACGCCGTCAGGCGCGCTGACCACCAAGGCCTGGCTGCGCTGGCAGTGCCGCCTCACCGGTGGCGTCGCCAAGCATCGCGTCAACCTGGCGCGACAGCTGCCAGAGCTACCGCAGACGAGCGATGCCTATGCCCAGGGGTCGATCAGCTACAGCCATGCCTCTTTGATCGCCAAGACCGCCGAGCACTGCGGCCAGACCTGGGAAGCCAACGCAGAGTCGATCCTGGTCAAGGCGGCGACGGAGCTGAATCCCTATGAGCTGAAAAAGGCCTGCATCAAGATGCGCCATTTCCTGGAGCCGCAAGGCGTGCTCGCGGAGCTCAAGGAGATCCGCGACTACTCCTACGTCCACCTGAGCCAGACCATTGAAGGCGTCTTCTATCTCGACGGACGTCTGGACGCCGAGGGCGGCGCCACCTTGCAGACCGCACTCGACGCGGTCACGCGTCCGCTCAGCGCCGACGACCCGCGGCTGCATTCGCAGCGCCAGGCGGATGGCCTGGTGGAGCTGGCGCGGCGACAGCTGAACGGTGGG
>DASXTG010000120.1:0-9930 GCA_036505515.1 Candidatus Dormiibacterota bacterium
GGCGCGGTCGTCGGCTACGCGCGCTGCGATGCGGTCGGCGTCGAAGGCTTGCGGGTTGTACTCGATGACGTCGACGACATCGATGCCGAGAGTTTCAGCCAGAGCCTGCTCCCCGCCGCTCACAGAGCGTCCGTAGACATCATTCACGCGCACAATGACCACGCGCGGCGACGCAAGCCTTGAGCGAGGGATGAGGACGTCATGCGTGAACTTGACCGCCATGCGTCCCAGCGAGCTGCCGGTGGCGACGGTGCGAAAGACGTAGTGGCGCTGTGCGGTGATTGGGTCGGCGACAGCGCCCGTCTCCCAGTAGACGGTCTTCAGCTGCTCCGCGCGCTCGGACGCGGCGGCGGACAGCGTGCTCCCGTACGTGCCCAAGATCGCGGCGACGTGGAGGTCATTGACGAGATGGTTCACCCCGGCGACCGCCGCCTGCGGCGTGGTGGCGTCGACAACCTCGAGCCGCACCGCGCTCTTGAGTGCGCCGGTTGACCGGGCCACCTTCAGCGCAGCCGTGACTCCGGCGAGCTCCTCCTTGCCGCCCGAGGCCTGCGGCCCGCTCAGCGGATAGATAGCGCCGAGGACGACCTCGCTGGCGGTCTTGGCCGCCTGAGCGCAGGCGACAAGGATCATGAGGATCGCGAGAAGGCCAGCGGCCCGACGGATCATCCGATCAGGTTAAGCGGTGGCGCTTCGCTCCAGGGTGGCGGCGCCGCGCGCCTCAGACAGCTGACGCTCGAGCTTCGGCGCCGTTGCATATCCGTAGTTGACGTGCAGGGCCCTGCCCTCGGACGACATCACGACGGTGGTCGGGAGTGTGTAGACGTGGAATCTGTCTGCCAGCTCACGCTGTTCAATCGCGTCCACCTTGTCGACGCGAACTCCGCTGAGCCGGGCGAGTGCCGGCTCCTGGTGCGTGCGGCAAACCGCGCAGTTGTCACCGGTGAAATAGATGATGTAGGGGTCCGCCGCCGGCGCCGAGCGCTCCCGCAAAGCGCGGCGTCGTGCTGACGACGACCGCCAGAGCTCCAGGCCGGCGGCGGCGAGCACCACTGCCCCCGCCGCCGCCAGCGCCCAGAGTTGCGTGCTCACGCTTTTATCAGCCCCGCTTTACCAAGCTGGTAGTAGATCTGGCAGCCGAGACAGAAGCCGAACGCCAGGTTGACGAAGGCCAGCACCGCGACCAGAAGCGCGAGCGCCAGCCCCGCGAATGGGAGCGGAAGCAATAACGCCGAGGAGATCGCGAGGACCACGCCGCCCATGCCCTGAGCGAAGTTGTGCGGCTCTGGCCTGTCCTGCACGGGCTGCGGCTTGACGATGCCGCGCGGCTTGAGGACCTTGAAATAGATCTGCTTGAACAGCGCGAGCCGCGGAGCAACGGTGCCCAGCAGCAGCACAACCGCAAGCAGCGGGATCAGGACCAGAAGCGGGCGGTAGAAGTAGCTGCCGGCGAACGCGACCAGCACAGTCGCCACGATCCCGGCCTGGTTGACCTTGAGCGCCGAATGATCGACGGTCGTCAGCGCCACGGCTACTTCTCGATGGGGACCCTGATCGAGCTCCCCCACTCCGTCCAGGAACCGTCGTAGTTGCGCACGTCCGGGTAGCCCAGCAGCTCCTTGAGCACGAACCAGGTGTGCGCCGAGCGCTCGCCGATGCGGCAGTAAGCGATGACGTCCTTGTTGGGCGTGATGCCCTTGCCGCCGTAGATGTCCCTCAGCTCGCCCTCGCTCTTGAAGGTGCCGTCCTCCGCGTTGACTGCGGTCCCCCACGGGATGCTGACCGCCGTGGGGATGTGACCGCCGCGCTGAGCACCCTCCTGGGGAAGGTTCTCCGGCGCAAGCAGCTCACCCGAGAATTCCTTGGGCGAGCGGACGTCGACCAGGCCCGCCTTGCCGACGCGGTCCAGGACGTGGTCTCGGTAGGCGCGGATGTCCTCACGCGGGGAGCCGTGGAAGTGGTAGGTGGTCGCGGGGTAGCTCGGGACGTCCGTGGTGTACTCCCGGCCTTCCTTCTCCCACTTCACGCGCCCGCCATCGACGAGCTGCACCTTGTCGTGGCCGTAGTACTTGAGCGCCCAATACGCGTACGCCGCAAACCAGTTGTTGTTGTCGCCGTAGAGGACGATGTTCGTCTCGGGGGAGATACCGCTCTCGCCCAGCAGCTCCGCCAGCGCCTCCTTGCCGGCCACATCGCGGACGACCTGGTCCTGGAGGTCCTTCTTCCAGTTCCAGCCGACAGCGCCCTCGATGTGTCCTTTCTCGTAGTTGGCGGGGTCGACGTCGACCTCGACCAGTCGAATTCCCTTGTCCTTCCCATGCTCCGCGATCCACTCGGTGGTCACCAGAGCCTTGGTTGTCGTCGATGAGCTCAATTTCCAATCCTCCAAAAATTGCCAATGCAACAGATCGATGTTGATTGAGAAACGAAACAGGCCGAATGGGCGCGCCCTGACGGGCGCGAGCAGACGACCCGCTAGCTACAGAAGCAGGCCGGGTTGTGGACCAGGCGCTGGGCAGGCCAAACGATGCCCTGCATAGTCACGACATTTTATGACAACCCGGGCCCGGCGGCCATGATTCCCGGATCATTAGACGCTAATGCGAATCGATCTCATTAAGTACCAGGCGCTGGGCAACGACTACCTCGTGCTGGACCTACCGGGCCCGCTCGACGAGGTGGTCGCGCGGCTGCCTACCCTGTGCGATCGGAATTTCGGCCTCGGATCGGACGGCCTGCTGGCATTCGACCCGACGCAGATGAGCGTCCGCATCTTCAACCCGGACGGCTCCGAAGCGCAGAAGAGCGGCAACGGGCTCCGCATCACGGCCGCGCATGCGTTTCTCGAGCACGGCAGCGACGAGTCCTTCAGCCTGCGCACCCGGGACCGCACCAATCCCGTACGTGTGCTCGATCGGAACGGCGCCGAGGTCACCTCGGAGCTCGACATAGGTCGCCCGTCGTTTCGCGCTGCCGACCTGCCCGCTGACTTCGACGGCGAGCCCGATCGCGTTCATCTCGACACCCCGGCCGGGAGCGTCGAGGCGATGCTTGTCTCGGTCGGCAACCCGCACTGCGTCGTGTTCGGCGAGCCGGCGACCAAGGCACGCTGCCTCGAGCTGGGCCCTCACCTTGAACACCATCCCGCCTTTCCTGAGCGCACCAACGTCCAGCTGTTCGAGGTCATCGACCGGACGCGCGTCCGCATCGAGATCTGGGAGCGAGGCGCCGGCTACACCCTGGCCTCGGGCACAAGCGCAAGCGCCGTGGCCGCCGCCTGCATGCGGGCGGGGCTGGTGCAAGACAAGGTCACCGTCCAGATGCCCGGCGGCGATCTTCACGTGCGCCGCGACAGCTCCGGAAACCTGGTCCAGTCAGGGCCGGCCAGGCGGGTCTACCGCGCGCAGGTCGACCTGGCCGACTTCACCTAGGCGCCCCCGCCAGCTTCCGGACTGCATCCGGCAGCTCCGTCAGGCCCGGCAGGACGGCATCCGCCAATGACGGGTCGTCCTTCTCGCCCTGGCGGTTGATCCAGATCCGGCGGATGGCGAGCTCGCTCGTCGGCTTGATGTCGTGGAAGTAGCTCTGCGCGACATGGATCCAGCAATCCGCCGAGGCACCAAACGTGGATTGGAACAGGAGAAAGTGAGCTGGGCTCGGCTTGTACGCCGCCACGTCCTCCGCAGTCACGACGGCGTCGAAAGGCACAGGCAGGCGCCGCTGGGTGAGGGCGATGATGTCCCGGTCGCAGTTCGTCAGGAGCGCCAGCTTCCAGCCGTCCCTGCGCACCTCGCTCAAAGCCGGACCGACATCGGCAAACGGCGGCCAGTAGGGGATCGTCGCGACGAGCGCTGTCGCGTCGTCGGGTTTCAGGTCTAGAGACAGGCGATTCGCCGCCCTCCGCACTGTCTCGGTGAGCACCGCTCGATAGCGCCGGAAGGACGATTCCGCCTCGACCTCTGCCTCGATGCCGATGTACGCGTCCAGGAACTCCGCGCCGTGACCCGGAAACAGGAGCTCGCCGGTCGTGCGGATCCCATGGCGCCAGTCGATGAGAGTCCCGAAGCAGTCGAAGGTCAGCCAGCGATCAGCCATCGTCGCCGTGCTTCATCCGGGTCGAGGCAGGTATTCCTGGTTTGAGTGCGATCTTGGATTCCATCAGGAGCTCGAGCCGGCTTCTGCGTGATGGACGTGCGTGAGGGTGTGTCGCCGCACCGATTTCCGTCCCGGGTTGCGCGAGCAGTTGTCGCAAACGCCGACCACGAGGACCTCCGTGTGCGTGGGCTTGAAGTTGTGAAGGTCCTCCAGGTGGTGCTCGAGGTCGCTGACCAGCCGTTCCTGGATGTGAAGGACGCCACCGCAGACCTGGCACACGGCGTGGTGATGATCGCCGGTTGCGAGCTCGTAATGGGTCGGGCCGTCGCCCAGGTGGGCGGCATAAACAGAGCCCGATGCTGTCAGCGCCTCCAGCGAGCGATAGACCGTGCTGCGGGGAAAGCCGGGCTTCGCCTTGTGAATCTCGAGTGTGATCTCGTCGGCGGTGCAGTGCCCGCCCAGGCGCATGATTGCGTTGTAGACCATCGTGCGCTGCGCGGTGCGCCGCATGCCCGGCGCCAGCATCGCCTCGCTCGCGTGGTTACTCAACGCCAACGATGCGGACTCGGTATGAGCCGTTGGGAGTCTTGATCTCGACTCGATCTCCGACCTTGTGCCCGAGCAGCGCCTTGCCCAGCGCTGACTCGTAGCTGACCCGGCCGGCCTTCGGATCCGCCTCCGTTGGACCGACGATGCGATAGGTTTCCTCGCCTTCGCCATCTTCCTCGAACCGAACCGTGCTGCCCATGGCCACGACACCGGTGCTCTTCTGGGTCTCGATCAGCACGTGGTTTTTGACGATGGTGTCGAGCTCCTTGATTCGCGCCTCGATGAAGCCCTGCTCGTTCTTGGCCGCGTGGTATTCAAAGTTCTCCGACAGGTCGCCAAGCTCGCGGGCGGCCTTGATCTTGGCGGCGATGTACGGCCGCTGCTTTGTGACCAGCTCGTCGAGCTGCTTGCGCACCGAATCGAGCCCTTCCGGGGTGATATGGACGTCACTAGTCATCGATCCGAGTCTAAACGCCAGGCAGCCGAAACCGGTGACGACCCGAGGTACGGCCGTATACAGTCGTGCCCATGAAAAGGATCTTGCTCACGGCCGGGATGGTGCTGATGGGGATGGGGCTGGTCGGGGGCGCTGCCGCTGCGCTGGTCGGGGAGACGCTCATCCCTCTCGACAAGCAGGTCGGGACCCATACCTCGGCAGCCGGCGCGGTGCTGGGCATCGGCCTCATGGCCGCCGCGGTCAACCCGGCGGCCAACATCGGTTGGGTGCGCGCCGGGATCCTGTACGGCTTCGTCGTCCTGGCATTCGAGGCGGGTTCTTACTTTCTGTGGCGGGCCCAGTTCAATCTCGGCCCGGTCATCTTCGGGCTGGCCTTCAGCCTGCTCCTGATCGCGACCTACCCGAACCGCAAGGCGCTGGTGCCGCCGACCCGGGCCACCCCGCCCTCGCCGGTCAAGCCTGAGCCGTCGGAGCCCGCACCGCCCGAGTCGCCGGCGCCGACCTCGACCGCTTGACCCCGGGCTAGATCTTCGGGATCAGGTTTTGGGCAGCAGCGCCTGCGCCTCTTTCATCAGGCGTCGCTGGAGCAGGTAGGAGACGCCGTAGACAGCACCCGCCAGAGCGGCCCCGACCAGGATCGCCAGAGAAGCGTGGACGAGCTGGTTGGGGATCGGCGACAGCGCGACCGAGTCATCGCCGATGACGGCCGCAGCTGCCAGGGCGATCGGGGTGATCAGCGGCAGCCGCTGCAACCGCTTCATCACAGGCGGCATCGGGGGCTCGGGGCGTGGCACCATCCGCTGGCCCATGACACCCACCGACTTCACGTGATGCAGGTTGGGGGTCACGGTCAGGACCACGTTCACCTGGTTGCCAGGCACCTGCTTCAGGCGCGCGGGCGGCACCAGATACTGCTCGTCTCCACCTCTCGTCTTCACCATCAGCATTCCCAGGCCGATGGACGTGCTCACCGTGCTGGCGCCGACAAGCTGGCCCTGCACCAGCTTCGGCTCCGCCCGGCGGTCCTTGAGGGCCAGGCGGAACCCGGGCCCTACGAAGCTGGCGAGCAGCGCGATCGGAAGCACCCAGGCGACCGCCGCGGCGCTCGCCACCGGCCACCCATAAATGGGCGGCACGAAGATCAGTAGAGCGGCGATGGCCAGGACACAAACGACAGCGATCGCCGCCGAGATGTAACCCAGCCTGATGACAAACTCCGGCGCGTAGCCCTGGAGCATTCCGCCGGCCTGAACGAAGCGCTCGCGCTGTTTCTTCGTCTGGCCTGCGGCAGCACCCGCGGGTCCCGTCTTCGGCTGGACCTTGCGCATCTGCTGGCGGACTTGCCGGACCTGAGCACGCCGTTTCCCCACGAAGCTGATGGTAGGGGGTGGGCGCGCGAGCCGGTTACGACGAACGCTGCGAGGGCACGACGGCCGGCACCAGGATCCGCTTCACGTACGTGGTCCCGTTGTAGGTGAAGGTCCCGGAGAACAGGAACGCCGGCTCGTAGAAGCTGTGGTCGCCCGCCCACGCCAACGCGTACACGAGCTCCGCTGTGGTCAGCCGCACGGTGGGCGTCGGCGTGATGGTGCCCGGCCCAGCCTGAGAAGAAGCGAGCGCGGAGCGCACGGCTTCCTCCGCGGTGATGACCGGGTAGTCCGCTGAATCCAGATTCAGAGGTAGCGGCCCCGCCAGGGATTGGACCGCACCGCCTTTGATGTCGACCTCCAATCCGTAGCGAGCGCCGAGCCCGTCGATCACATAAGCGTTTCCGAGCGACGGCACCGAGAACTGCCGGAGGTAGAGGACGCGGGTCACATCCCCTGATTGAACGAATGCGACCACCTTCGGCCACGCAGGGACAAGGCTGTGCGCGGTCAGGTAAGCATTGGCGATCTCCATCGCAGTCGTGCCCTTTGTCGATGGCGGCGTGCTCAAGATCAGGACGTAGAACGGCTCGCCGCTGGGGGCCTGCGTGCTGGCACGCACGCTCAACGTGAACCCATCGCCCGCATAAGAACCGAGAATGCCCGGCCCTTCGCGCTGGGCGGCTTGCGGCGAGGCTCCCAGCGAGGTGGCGAACTGATCCGCAGACGCCATCGACGGCTCTACGTAGCGGAACACGGGCGCGCTGGTGACCTGGACGCTCAGCTGACCCGCCCATTCGAGCTTGGCCGGTCCGAAGTAGATCGCGGCCGATCCCAAGCCCGGGGCACTGCTGGCTTTCGGCGCCGTCTGGCCGTCAACCGGCACGACCCCGGCCTGCAGCGCCGGCGCCGGCAAGCGCCCGAACGGACCAGGCTGGCCGTTGAATTGCGAGTCACCCCCTTCACGCGTGGCCAGGCTCGTTCCGCCGCCACCACCACCAGGACCCAACCCGCTCAGCCTGATGACGCCGATGCTGATCGCGACCACCAGCAGGACCGCGACCGCTGTCGCCGGCACGGCGGGCGCCTCCCTCACTCCGTCGACCAGCCCGGTGAGCACGTCTCGAAGCCGGGCCCAGAACGGCCGCCGCGACTGCATCTTCAGCCAGAGCTCGTCCTCGAATGACGCTCTCGGACGAGTGGTTTCAAAGGCGTCGTCGAGCTGCCGCTGCAGCGCCGCCAGCTCGAGATCTTCGTCTTCTTTCACGAAGTCTCCTCCCTGACCGACTCGCGCAGCGCTTTCAGCGCGCGGTGGTAAAGCATCTTCGCCGCGTCCTCGCTGCAGCTCATGAGGGCTCCGACCTCTTCGAAGCTCAGGCCTGAATGGCGGAGTGAAATCGCATCGCGCTGTCGTTCCGGAAGCCGTGCCACGTGGACGAGCAGGGCGCGGTACTGGATCCGCTCCTCGGCCATCCCGGCCGGATCCTCCCCGGCGACCGGCTCGTGCTCGATGGTGCGGCGCAGGCGCTCTCGCCTCCCGTGTGCGCGAAAGTGATCCAGGGTGGCGTTTCGAGCGATCCGGAAGAGCCACGCCGCGGGCGTCGTGTTGCGCGCCTCGAAGCGGCCGTAGGCCTGGTAGGCGTTCATGAACACCTGTGCCGTGATGTCCTCGGCGTCGGCCGAGCTCGCGACCTGCGCGCGCACGTAGGCGTAGATGCGGCCCAGGAACTGGCGGTACAGGTCCTCGAAGGGCGGCCGCTCGGCAAGCACGGCCGAATCGTATTCATTGGTTCTTCTTTGTGAGCCAACGCCCCGGGGACGGCCCGTGTAACGGCGGAGGCTAGGCGTACGAGCGAAGGGCGGCCCCGATCTCGGCGGGCCGGTTCGTGAAGATCGAGTCGGGCCGGCAGAGCTGGCACCACGCGATGGCCATATCGTCGTCGACCGGCCAGACGCCGACGGCGCCGCCCGCGGAATGGACCTCCTTCACGAGCGGCGGATCCATGGCCCCCCAGTGGGGTGAGAAGACGTCGGCGCCGGCCTCCTTCATCAGCCGGGCCGGATCGATCGGCCGAGCCCCCTCGAGGATCCCCAGCTGGAGTCGCGGCTCCATCTCTCGAAGCAGACGAATCGAGGGGTGATGGAACGAGACGATGGCGCACTCCGCCACTGCTCCCAGCTGGCGCAGCATCGCGACCAGCTTGTCTTCCAGGCCGGGGTACTGGATGGGCACCTGCTTGATCTCGATGACAAGGCCCACCTTCCCGATGGCGAGCTCGATCACCTCCTGCAAGAGAGGGATCTTCTCGCCCTCGCCCGCGTCGAGGCGCCGGAGCTCGGCGGCGGTGTGGTCGCGAACCAGCCCGGCGCCGTTGGTCGTGCGCTCGAGTGTGTGATCGTGGATCACGACGAGGCGGCCGTCGGATGTCTGATGGACGTCGCACTCAAGAAGGTCACACCCGGCTGCAATCGCCGAGCGGAACGAGCGCATCGTGTTCTCGGGATGACGGGCGGGGTTGCCACGATGCCCACCCAACAGCGGCCGACCATCGTCGTGCGCGGCCTCGTAGCGTGCCCGGATCGATTGGGTCAAGGCGCCCGAAAGTCTAACTGGGCACCAGATTCTGGGGAGGGCCCGCTTCTCTATAGTGCTGGGGATGACCTCCGCGTCCGCCCGGACCATCGCCGAGCTGCGTGCATCTGGGCACCAGCGAGAGACCGTGAAGCAGGAGATGCGCCGCAACCTGCTGGCACGGCTTCGCTCCGGCGAGCCCCTGCTCGCGGGCATCGTCGGCTACGACGACACCGTGCTGCCCCAGCTTGCCAATGCCGTGATCTCTGGGCACGACATCATCTTGCTCGGCGAGCGGGGCCAGGCGAAGAGCCGGATCATGCGGTCGTTGATCGCTTTCCTGGATCCGCAGGTCCCGGCCATCGCGGGCTGCGAGGTCAACGATCATCCCTATGCGCCCATCTGCCGCCGATGCCTGGACCTCGTGGCAAGCGAAAAGGACGGCGTCGAGATCACCTGGATCGGCCGCGATCAGCGATACGGCGAAAAGCTCGCGACACCCGACATCTCCATCGCCGACCTCATCGGCGAGGTCGATCCGATCAAGGTCGCCGAAGGACGCTACCTGGCCGACGAGCTCACCATCCATTACGGGCTGCTGCCGCGCACAAACCGTGGCATTTTCGGGATCAACGAGCTGCCGGATCTGGCAGAGCGCATCCAGGTCGGTCTGCTGAACATCATGGAAGAAAAGGACGTGCAGATCCGCGGTTATCGCGTACGCCTGCCTCTCGACCTGTTCGTCATCGCGAGCGCGAATCCTGAGGACTACACGTCGCGAGGGCGAATCATCACGCCGCTGAAGGATCGCTTCGGCTCGCAGGTGCGAACTCACTACCCTCTCAGCATCGGCGAGGAGATGCAGATCATGGAGGCCGAGCGACATCCGG
>DASXTG010000121.1:0-18223 GCA_036505515.1 Candidatus Dormiibacterota bacterium
GGCCCTGGACTTCTACGTCGGAAAGCTCGGGCTCGAGGTTGCTCAGGACCAGGACCTCGGGTTCATGCGCTGGCTCACGGTGCGGGTGCCGGGTGACACCGGTCGCGAGATCCTGCTCGAGAAGCCAGGCCCGCCCGGAATGGACGAGAAGTCGGCCGAGCAGGTCCGGCAGCTGGTCACCAAGGGTGCAACCGGCTTCACAGTCGGGTTCACGACCTCCGACTGCAGGAAGACCTACGAGACGCTGAAGGCGCGCGGAGTCGAGTTCACTTCGGAGCCGACCGAGCAGGCCTACGGGATCGACTGCGGCATTCGTGACCCATTCGGCAACCACATGCGGATCGTGCAGCTGGCGGCGCAGCCCGAGCCGGCGCGGAGGGCGAAGTGAGTCACCAGATCAGCGCCCGATCCACCGGAACGACTCGATCATCGGACTACAGCACGACCCGGCTGCTGGTCGTCTGCGGCGCCATCGCGGGACCCCTGCTGATTGCGGTCGGTTTCATCCAGATCCCGATTCGCGCGGGGTTCGACTGGACGCGGCATCCGCTCAGCATGCTCAGCCTCGGCGACCTGGGCTGGATCCAGGTCACCAACTTCATCGTCAGTGGCTTGCTCTACGTCGCGGCGGCGGTGGGCTTGCGCAGGGCGCTGCGTGGCCAGGCCGCCGGCACCTGGGGGCCGATGCTCATCGGCGGCGTTGGGATCGGGTTGGTTCTGGGCGGCGTCTTCTCTGCCGACCCCGGCCTCGGTTTTCCGCCCGGCGCCCAGGCTGGTCCTCCTTCCTCGATGAGCTGGCACGCGGGCCTGCACCTGACTGGGTTCGTGGTGGGCTTCATCTCGCTCGTCGCTTTCTCGTTTGTCCTCGCCCGCCGGTTCTGGAATCTGGCACAGCGCGGCTGGGCCGCCTACTGCATCGCGAGCGGAGTCTTCGCGGCACTGGGCTTCCCGATCGTCATGAGTGGACTGACCGGGGGAAACCTGGTACCACTGTGGGCGGCATTGGTCGTCGGCTGGCTTTTGCCAACGGTGGTGCTGATTCCACTTCTACGCGGCGAGGACTTCAGGTGAGATTCCGCACCAAGATCTTGCAGGCGGGAAAGACCGCCACCGGCATCGAGGTTCCCTCCAACGTCATGGAGGGCCTCGGTGCTGGCAAGAAACCACCTGTGCGCGTGACCATCAAGGGCTACACATACCGAAGCACGGTCGCGACCGTGAATGGGAAGCCGATGGTCGGGGTCAGCGAAGAAGTCCGCAAGAACGCGGGCGTGACCGGCGGAGACACCGTCGACGTCGACATGGAGCTCGACACCGCCCCGCGCGAGGTGGAGGTGCCCGCCGACCTGGCGACGGCTCTTGCTCGCGACGCGAAGGCGAATAGGTTCTTCGAGGGCCTGTCCTACAGCAACAAGCGCCGTTTCACGATCCCGATCTCCGAGGCCAAGTCTGCAGAGACGCGGCAGCGGCGCATCAAAAAGACAATCGAGACGTTGAGGTCGGGCCGGATCTAGGCTTCGCTCAGATGCGAGCCGTGACCTGGGTCAAGCCGGAGCCGCTCGGCGCCGAGTTCGCCGACGTCCACATCAGGCGGGGCCGCTTCACCGCGTCCGGGATCGCCATCGGGTCTGCGCCGACCGGCTTCCGCCTGGATTACCAGCTCGAGGCCGGGCCGGACTTCATCACCTCTGGACTGCTGGTCATCGCCCGCGGCGACGGATGGCGGCGACGCCTCGACCTCAGACGTTCTTGGAAAGGAAAGTGGACCGTGCGCAGCTCAGCTCGCGGCGAGGTCGATCTGCCACCGCCTGGCGGGGACATGTCCGCGTTCGCAGACGCCCTGGACTGCGATCTCGCCCTCTCGCCGCTCACCAATTCGATGCCGGTGCTCCGGAACGGACTCCTCGAAGGCGGCGGGCCGGTGGACCTGCATATGGCATGGGTATCCGTCCCCGATCTGGGCGTCTACTCGAGCCGCCAGCGATACACCTTTGTCCGCAAGGAGGGCGAGAGGTCAATCGTCAGGTACGAGTCGAGCAGCCGGGACTTCGTCGCCGACATCACCTTCGACCAGGACGGCTTCGTGATCGACTACCCAGGGATCGGACGGCAGCCGGGCAAATCACAAGCCTCCAGGTGACGACTCCGAACAACCTGCCGGCCGAGCTCACGTCTTTCGTCGGGCGCGAGCCACAGCTCGCCGAGCTCCGGCGCCTGCTTCATCGATCGCGCCTGATCACCCTGACTGGGCCCGGCGGGGCCGGCAAGAGCAGGCTCGCCCTGCGCCTGGCGACGGACTCGCTGGACAGATTTCCGGATGGCGTACGGCATCTTGACCTGGCCCCAATCGGGGATCAAGCGCTTCTCGAGCAGTCGCTCGCCGCAGTCTGCGGGATCACCGAGGAACCCAAGCGACCGGTGCTGGAGGTAGTGGCCGACCGACTTCGCGATAGCCGCACTCTTCTCGTCTTCGATGGTTGCGAGCACCTGGTCGACGCGTGCGCGGAGCTGACCAGCCAGCTCCTCCGCGCCTGCCCGAAGCTTGCCATTCTGGCGACAAGCCGCGAGCCGCTCGGCGTCACCGGCGAGGTCATATGGCGAACGCCATCGCTGACGCTTCCCCGCCTCGAAGACGCCGCCCATCGCGAGCTATTGATGGAAAGTGAAGCGATCCGGCTGTTCATCGACCGCGCCCGCCTGAGCCGCCCTGATTTCGAGGTTCAGCCATCCTCAGCAGGCGTCTTGGCGCAGATTTGCACGCGGCTTGAAGGCATCCCCCTCGCAATCGAGCTCGCGGCCGGCCTGGCGGGCATGATGACGCTGCAAGAGATCCTCGACCGGTTGAGTCACCGCTTTCGACTACTGACCGGTGGCAGCCGGAGTTCGCTCCCGCGGCACCAAACGCTGCGCCAGGCGGTCGACTGGAGCTACGGGCTCCTCAGCCCGACGGAGCAAGCGCTGTTCGCGAGGTTGGCCGTGTTCGCCGGCGGCTTCGACCTCGCCGCGGCAGAGGCTGTCGTCCATGGGGACGCGATCGAGCCGGACGACGTATTGCCGACCCTGTCCCGTCTCGTGAAAAAGTCGCTGGTGGTCGCCGAGCCAGGGCGTCCCCACGCCACGCGATACCGCATGCTCGACACGATTCGCGAATACGCGGTCGAGAAACTGCAGCAGGTTGGGGAGACTGCTTGGCGTCAGTCCCACGCCGACTACTTCAGCGATTGGACAGTCCACGCGGTCAAGCAGCTGGACTCGACCGAACAGATGACGTGGTTGCTCCGGATCGAGGAAGAGCTTGCGAACCTCCGGCTCGCGCTCGAGTGGAGCTTTACCGAGCACCCCGACAGCGCCCTGGCTCTGGCCGTGGCGATGGGCACGATCTGGTGGATGCGCAGAACTCCCGGCGAGGCGTTCGAATGGCTGACCCGCACGCTCGATGCCGAGACCTCCAATCCAGAGGCGCGCGCGGGCGCACTGATGTGGAGGGCGCGACTGAGCCGGCGGATGCGCGGCGACTACGCTACGGCTCAGCGTGACGCTGAGGAGTGCGCCGCGATCGCCCGCACGCTAGCCCTGCCGCACCTGCTCGAGCAAGCCGTGACTATGCTCGGTATCGTCGCCAGCAGCGCGGGCGACCTAACGAATGGATCTCGATACTTTCAGGAGGCGCACAGCCTGGCGGCCGAGATCGGCGACCAGTACCGTCTGGCGTCAAGCCTCAACAACATGGCCATGCTCGAATCCGAGCTCGGGTACCAGGACAGCGCGCTTCGGCACGTGGAAGAGGCTTCCTCATTGGCCGAGCAGATGGGCAACCGGTTCATGCGGGCGACGATCCTCGATACCGTGGCTCGTGTGAACTACCGACTCGGCAATCGCGACCTCGCCAGGAGCAGCTGGGCCGAGGGGATGACGATTTCAGCCGGATTCGGAGACTCCGTCAACATCGCGGATTGCCTCGACGGAATGGCATTGCTCGCAATATCAGCCGCCGACCCGAGTCGGGCGATCGTTCTCGTGTCGGCCGCGACGGCGCTCCGGGCCCTCACCGGAGTCGAACGCACGCTTCCCTGGACGACCGAGGTCCTCGAAGCCGAGGCCCAAGCGACCACCAAGCTCGGCCGCTCGGCGGCGGAGGCCGCCCGCCGTCGCGGAGCTGCGATGAGCATGCGCGACGCCGTGGAGTTCGCGCTCGGCATCCCTGCCACCGATCGGGTTGAGCGGTCGACCCTCCTCACCGAGCGCGAGACTGAGGTGGCGCGCCTGATCGCGAGCGGCCTGACCAATGGCGAGGTCGCCGGCAAACTGGGCATTTCAGGGCGCACGGTGGATGCGCACGTCGAGCACATCCGCAACAAGCTGGGGTTGCGAACGCGGGCGCAGATCGCAGTGTGGGCTCATGAGCGGATAGGTACCGCCTAGGGCTTCCTTACGCTCCGCGTAAGTCGTTTGTCCGATGGCAACCGTGGCGCCCCTACCTAGCCTCCACTCATCGCCAACCCGATACAGAGGAGGAGAAGGCCATGGTGCGTCTGTGTTCGGAGCCATGAGGGGAGAGTGTTGAAGCTCGTCCTCGCCGTTGCCGTCGCACTCCCGGCCAGCGCAGGTTTCGTTCTCACCAAACCTTGCCGGCCAGCGCCGCGTGTTACTACGGCAGCACCACCACGTCCTCCGCGAGCAGCTACCAGGGGCGTGCCAACTGCGAGTGGCAGTTTCAGTTCATCGTCCACAAGCTGTACTTCAACGTGAACTAGGACCACGAGGTGACACACATGAGAAGACTCGGACGAATCGTTCTGATCGCAATCTCTCTCAGTCTCATGTCGACCGGGGTGTCGACCGCATTCGCAAATACAAGCACCACTGTGTTCGCGGGGCAGACCGCGATGGGTCCAGCCACCTGCAAGGACCTGAAGTCCAGGCTCGTCGCGGCCGTGCAGACCCCAGCGGGCCGGGCACGCGCGGACGCGGCAACTGTCTGGAAGTTTGAGCATTTCAACGTGCATGACGGATCGGACTGCCTGATCAAAACCTTTGAGACAAGACCGGCCGCGAACGTGGCCTCAGCTAGCTACGTCCAGGGCTTCTGGAAGAGCATGTGGTTCGACGTCGCCGGATACAACGCCGGCTCGATCCACGTGGACGTGGGCATGGTCATCACGGGTTCCATCGCCACCAGGAGTGGCGGCTGGGGTCCGAACTGCTACTTCCGCTGGAACCTCCCGGCAATTTTCGGTGGCGGGATCTCGTGGTGCGGCGTCTGGAACGACGGCCACTACTACACCGAGCCGGGGTCCAACTACTACGTATGGGTCTGGCCAAATACATGGGCGACTCGCAGCGGCTACATGCGCTACGCCGTCTACGGAAGCGGAGCGTCGACTGCTCCGTGGGGGGCCATGAACTAGTCGCGGCTTTCTTCATGGGCGGGGCCGGCGGTAACGCCGCCCCGCCTCCGTACGATCTACTCGCCTCGCGCCGTTCCCATGAGTACCTGGGACGCGCAACCTCGAGTAGCGCGGCCTTCGCCCAGGCGAAAAGCGCGTCAGAGGCGCCTTACTGCTGACGTGACAAAACTCTCATAGCGTTTCGTGCTCTTCAGGCCATCCCGCTCTGGATCGGGCATCCAGCTCACAGCATCGACGATGTCCCAATAGGGATGGAGGCCACGAAAGTCGGACCGCTGCGAACGCCACGCGTCGAGAAAACCCTGGGCGGCCGCGGGGCCGTTGTCCAGCCACAGGTTGATCTTGCAGTGGGCGAGGTCCACCGACGGCGGTCCCCAGCAGCCGTGCAGCCAGTCGACGATCGCCGACGGCCGCGCCCCCGACCAGAGCACGTTGCCGGGGTGGAAGTCGCGGTGGATGAACATGTGCGGTTCTTCCGGCGCCGGACCTGTGGCCACGTCGACCGCGGCGTGCCAGACACCGGGGTCTGACCACCAGCGCGGCATCGTGAGCGGATCCTCGAGGCCCCACGGCTCGTAGCGCGGCAGCTCGATCGAAGGGATCGGCTTGGAGTGAATGCCCGCCGCCAGTTGCGCCAGCTCCTGCAGCCACGGAGCGAGGTCCCGGGGTCGGGTCCGGCGGCGTCCTGGCATTCGGGTCATCAGGAGCGCCGGCCAGCCGCACTCTGCGCCTTCGGGGTCGACTGCGATCACGCGCGGAACTGGCAAGTCTGAATCCGCGAGCAGCATGAGCACGTGCGCCTCGCGGCGGGCCGAGTCGGGCTCATCCGGGTCAGGTCGGTAGAGCTTCAGGACAAGCCGGAGATGCTTGCCTTTCGCATTGCGCGCATCCAAAGCGGTCACGCTGCCGGTGATGCCGCCGGTGAGGGCGGCCCAGCGCAGCACCCGCGATCCAGGGCCCAGGATGGACCGGACCCAGGCGATACCTCTTCTAGCTATTTGGTCGAGGCGCTGTCGCCGATCGCTGCCTGGGCCGCGGCCAGACGCGCCACCGGCACCCGGAACGGGCTGCAGGACACGTAGTTCAGGCCGAGCCGGTGGCAGAGATGAATCGAATCGGGATCGCCCCCGTGCTCCCCGCAGATCCCGACCTCCAGGTTGGGTCGCGTCCTGCGCCCCTCGGTCACCGCAATCTCCATCAGCCGGCCAACCCCTTTCTCGTCGATCGTCTCGAAGGGGTTGCGAGGCAGGATCTTGCGCTCCAGGTAGCGGACGATGAAGTGCCGCTCGGCGTCGTCTCGCGAGTAGCCGAAGGTCGTCTGCGTGAGGTCGTTGGTGCCGAACGAGAAGAACTCGGCTTCTGTCGCAATGTCGCCCGCGTTCAACGCCGCGCGCGGGATCTCGATCATCGTGCCGAACTTGTACGGCACGCGAACCCCCTTCTCTTTCTGCACCTGCTCGACCACCGGCTTGAGCTCGGTGTGCACCTCATGCAGTTCGGCGAGGGTGCCGACGAGCGGGATCATGATCTCGGGCTGGGCGTCGATCTTCCTCTTCCGCAGGTTGCAGGCCGCCTCCATGATCGCTCGCACCTGCATGCGGGTGATCTCCGGAAACAAGATCGACAAACGCACACCGCGCAGGCCGAGCATCGGATTTGCCTCGTGCAGCTCATCGACGCGCGCCTTGACCTTCTCGAGCTCCTTGAGCCTCGCAAGGTTGGTGCCCGTGGCCTTGAGCGTCGCGATCTCCTGCACCAGCTCTTCGAAGTTGGGCAGGAACTCGTGGAGCGGAGGGTCGATGAGCCGGATGATCACCGGCAGTCCCGCCATCTCTTTGAGGATGCCCTCGAAGTCGCCGCGCTGGATTGGCAGCAGCTTGGCCAGCTGCGTCTCGCGCTCCGCGGTGGTGGTGGCCATGATCATGGCCTGCACGATCGGGAGCCGGTCCTGCTCCATGAACATGTGCTCGGTGCGGCATAGCCCGATACCCTGCGCCCCGTTCTCGCGCGCCTTGATCGCATCTCGCGGGTAGTCCGCGTTCGCCCACACCTCGAGGCGGCGGAACTCGTCGGCCCAGCGCAGGATCGCGCCCGCTGCGGGGTGTTTGCTCAGGGGCCGCGCCTCGATCGTCGGCACGCTGCCGACGTAGACGTCCCCGGTGGTGCCATCGATGGTGATCTGCTCGCCCTCTTTGATCGTCATGCCGTTCGCCGAGAAGGCCCTCTGGCGCAGGTCTACCGAGATCGAGCTTGCGCCGACGATGCAGGGGCGCCCCATCCCACGCGCGACCAGCGCGGCGTGGCTTGCGGTGCCGCCGGTCTGCGTCAGGATGCCTTTCGCCTCGACCATGCCGTGGACGTCGTTGGGGTTGGTCTCGACGCGGACCAGGATCACGGCTTTGCCCTGCTTGCCCCATTCAGCCGCGGTGTCGGCGTCGAAAACTGCCTCGCCGGTTGCCGCCCCCGGCGACGCCGGCACGCCCCTGGCGAGCGGCTGCGCCTTGGCCGCCGGATCGACGCGCGGGAAGAGCAGCTGCTCGAGCTGGCGCGGCTCGACTCGGGCCACGGCCATCTTCTTGGTGATCAGGCGCTCGCTGACCATGTCGACGGCGATGTTCACCGCGGCCTCGCCGGTGCGCTTGGCGGCGCGCGTCTGGAGCATGTACAGCTTGCCGCGCTCGACCGTGAACTCGAGATCTTGAACGTCCTTGTAATGCTTCTCGAGCTTGCGGGCGTAGCCCTCGAACTCGGCGTACACCTTGGGCAGCCGGCGCTTCAGCGCCGAGATCGGTTCGGTGTCGCGGACGCCGGCGACGACGTCTTCGCCCTGCGCGTTGGCGAGGTAGTCCCCGTACAGCTCCTTCTTGCCGGTGATCGGGTTGCGCGTGAACGCCACGCCCGTGCCCGACGTCGGGCCCATGTTGCCGAACACCATCATCTGGACGTTGACAGCCGTCCCAAGATCGTCCGGGATGCGCTCCATGCGCCGATAGGTCTTGGCACGATCTGTGTTCCAGGACTTGAACACGGCTTCGATCGCCGCGCGTAGCTGGACCACGGGGTCGGACGGAAACTTGTGGCCCGTCGCGTCCTTATATATGTCGATGAATTTCTCCACGAGCGGCCGCAGCTGTTCGGGCTTGAGCTCGGGGTCGGTTTTCACTCCCGCGCGGCGCTTGGCAGCTCTCAGCGCATGCTCGAACTTCTCCCCATCGATCCCCATAACGGTCTTGCCGAACATCTGGATGAATCGGCGGCTCGCGTCGAGCGCGAAGCGCTCATCCTTCGTCAGGGCCGCAAGGCCGCTCATGGTGTCCTCGTTGAGGCCCAGGTTGAGAACGGTGTCCATCATCCCGGGCATAGAGAACTTGGCCCCTGACCGGACGCTCACCAGCAGCGGGTTCTTGGCGTCGCCGAACTTCTTGCCGGTTTTCCGCTCCAGTGTCTTCAGCGCCGCGGTCGTCTGGTCCCACAGACCCGGTGGAAACTTGCCGCCGCTGGAGTAGTAAGCGCGACAGGCTTCGGTGGTGATCGTGAAGCCCTGAGGCACCGGCATGCCCGCCCTTGTCATCTCGGCGGCGCCGGCGCCCTTCCCACCGAGGAGGTCACGCATCTTTGCGGACCCCTCGATGAACTGATAGATCCACTTTTTACCCCGCGAATTCCGAGGCTTCGCCGTGAATTCGCGGGGTTCCCTTGAAGCGGGGCTCATCGACTGCTTAGTTTGAAACAAGAAGGGGGCGCGAAGTTGCGCCCCCCCTTGCTTCAGGCGACTTCTCTTTCTGGTTCCAGCACCGGCGGAAGCGCGATTGTGGTGTGGCCAAGGCCCGCGCGGCGGTACAGCCAGCGCAGCGGGTGAGGTGCCCACCAGTTCAAATCACCGAGCAAACGCATGACCGCGGGCACGATCAGGGCACGCACCAGCGTGGCGTCGATGGCGGCCGCAATCGCCAGCCCAATGCCGATCGCTTTGATGATCACGACCTCGGCCAGGCCGAAGGCCATGAAGACCGTGACCATGATCGCCGCGGCGCCGGTGATCAGGCGGCCGGTGCGCTCGAGACCTGCCGCGACGGCGGCAGTGTTGTTGCCGGTGCGCACGTACTCCTCCTGGATGCGGCTGACGAGCAGGACCTCGTAGTCCATCGACAGCCCGAACACGATCGAGAAGAGAATCACCGGGATGCTGGGGTCGATCGATTGCGGCGTGAAGTGGAGGATGCCCGACAGGTTGCCCTGCTGGAAGATCCACACCAGGGCGCCGAAGGAGGCGCCGATCGAGAGGAAGTTCACCAGCACTGCCTTGAGCGGCAGCACCAGCGAACCGGTGAGCAGGAACAGGAGCAAGAAGGTGATCAGCGTCACCACGCCGACAGCAAGCGGTGTGCGGTCGATGATGAACTTGACCACATCGAGATCGATCGCAGTCTGTCCGCCGACCAGCACCCGGCCGCCGTCCCCGACAGCAGCGTCGGCCCTGATCGCCTTCACGATGTCGCGCGCGGCATCCGAAGTTGCCGGCGAGCCGGTGAAGGCATGGATGACGACGACGTGCTTGCCGACGGTGGTGGACATGAATGCGGTCACTGCCGGCGGAATGCTGTTCGGGTCGCCGGTGTACAGAGCCTGATAGTCGGCGCGGCCCAGCTTCGGATCGAGGTCGTAGATCGAGGACGTACGCAGCACGCCGGGGATGGCGGCGATGCGACGCGTGAGGTCGAACTGATCGCCAATCCGCGCGGCGGTGAGCGGCGTCCCGTCCGCGTACTCGACCACGATGTTGAAGGTGGTCTGGTCCTGGCCCGGGAAGTCCGAGACCATGCGGTCGAAGCCCTGGCGCGCCTCCAGGCGCGAAGGCAGCATGTCCACGTCGCCGTTGGCGAGGCGAAGCTGCAGGAAGGGCGACCCCGCGAGGAGCAGGAACCCTGTCGTCGGGAGCAGCACCACCAGGGGACGCTTCATGACCCAGGTCGCCAGCGCGGCCCAAAAGCCACGTCCGGTCCTGTTGCGGCGCAGCGAGGGAATGCGAATTCGGTTCACTCCCGGCCCGATGACCGAAAGCAGAGCCGGCAGGAACGTCAGGCCGTAGAGGACGGCGACGGCGACGACTATCGCGCCCGCCGCGCCCATCGAAGCCATGAACGTGCCCTGGTAGAAGAGCATCGCCGACAGCCCGACGGCGACTGTCAGGCCCGAGAACGTGATGGCGCGGCCGGCGGTGGCCATCGTGGTGGCGATCGCCTCCTCGCGGTCGGCGCCGCCCGCGAGCTCGTCGCGGAAGCGGTTGACGATGAACAGCGAGTAGTCGATGGAGACGCCCAGCCCGATAAGGGTCACGATGTTGAGCGCGTACTGGGAGACGTCCGTGAATCGGTTCAGGAAGAAGGTCCCGGCCAGGCCACCGACGATGGTGAGCACGCCGACGCCAAGGGGGAGGCCGGCGGCCACGATCGAGCCGAAGATGATCACAAGCAGGATGAGCGTGAGCGGCAGTGTCACCGTCTCAGCCCTCTGCAGGTCGGACTCAAGCGTTTTGTTGAAGGCCTCGTTTATGGCCACAAAGCCGGTGCCGGTGATCGTCAACGTGCTCGAGGTCACCTGCTTGCGAAGCGCGTCGTAATCCTGGTGCGCCTGCGTCCCGGTGGACTTGAGGTCGATGCTGACGAGAGCTTCGTGACCGTCCTTGGACGTGAAGGCCTGCGCCACACGCGCATCCGGCGCGTTGTACGGCGTGACGATCGTTGCGATTCGAGGGTCGGACTCGATGGGCGCCAGCGCGGTCTGGACCGCATCCTTGAAAGCGGCGTCGCCCACGGACAGCGTCGGGCTGGAGAAGATGAGCACGAAGTTCGAGGTGACCGGCGTGCCGAGGCCGAGCTCCTTGGTGATCAGGTTGCCCGCCTTGGCGGCCTCGAGATTGCTGGTCAGCGGGCCTCCGCTGGTGAGCGTGCCGCCCATCAGCAGACCTGCGATGGAGATGCCGAGCACAAGGCCGGATGCGACCAGCGTGGCCCAGCGGAATCGATAGACGAAACGACCCCAGCGCGCGAACACTTCCTTCTCTCCTCTCTGGCGGGCGCTAGGCGCCCTGGGTGGACGGGTAAACAGCCGACAAGGACATCGCGGCCAGGGCGTCGACCGCCTCATCGCCGTTGAAATCCGGATCGATAAGGGTCTGCACGATGACCCCGAGGATCCCTGCCCAGACCGCGCCCGCGATCGCCCGCGCTGGGCTTGGGTCCACCTCTCGCTGTGCCAGCACCTGCCGGGCAATGTCCTCGACCCGGCCTCGCTCGAGCCTGATGTTGTCGCGGATGCCGGCGCCGATCTCAGCGTCGTGCAGACCCACGCCGATCAGCTGGATGTACAGGGAGTGGACGTCCCGCCTGCTGTGGAGGATCGACTTGAAGTTTTCGAAGGCCGCCAGCGCGGCGGCTTCGCCCTGCTCGGCGCCGTAGATCTCCATCTTTTCGCAGACCGTGAGGAGAACCTGGAGCACCAGCTGCTGCTTGGACTTGAAGTAGTAGTGGACGAGGCCCTGGGCCACTCCCGCCGACTCGGCGATGTCCTTGATCGAGGTGTTCTCATAACCCTGGCGGCTGAGGACATCGAAGGCGGCCTGCAGGATCTTTTCTCGGTTGTCGCTCGGCACGTTCTAGGCTTCTCCCAGTTGTTGGTTGAATGCTCAACCAAATCTGGTTGGTCATTCAATCACATGTGCTCAGGAGCTGTCAAGGGCCAAAAAAAGCGGGGCCCGGCCAGTACGGCCAGGCCCACTCCGGGCTCAGAGAAGCCCTGACTCTGGCCCTACTCCGGCTCGGGCGGCACCGTGAGATTGAACGTCGCCGTGTGCACGCTCCCATCGCCGAACACGACATGAACGCTGCCGCGGATGCTGCCGTCTCCGTTCACCGTCGCGTCGGCGGTCAAGGTCGCAAACGCAGTCAGGCTGATGATGTGGATCGGACCGCCCTTGTCAGGGTCTGGGGGCACAACCCCTACCGTGGCCCCGTAGGGGACGCTCATGCCGCCGGCAGCCAGATCGCCGAAGGTCGCTACGCCCGAAAACCAAGAACCCTTCTGCCTGACGACGATGATCAGGGCGCCTGTCTGTCCGTCATCCCGGGTGAAGGTGCCCCTATAGGTGTTCGCGAGCTGGATCGGGTTGTCGGTCGAGATCGGTTTGAGGAAGAGCAGCCTGCCCCTGTCGGCGCCGAGCTTGTAGTCGGACATCGCCACCACCGAGCCGTCGCCGTTGACCTGCAGGATGTGGCCATGCGCCACGAACGCACCGTGCGCACCGACCGCCGTGAAAACCTGGCTCTGACCGATGGTCACCCAGAACGGGATAGTCATCCCCGTGACCATCAGGTTGCCGTGGAGCTGGCGGTGGTGGATCGGCGCGAGGTCCATCGAGAACATGCCGTTTTCGCCTGTCATCGAGCTGAGGAAGAATCCCTGGTAGCTGCCCGCCGCGTACTCGACGGCGGTCGGATCGGCCGCCTGGGCAGGGGTAGCCCCGAATGCAATCGCCACGGCCAGGGTCGTCAGGATTCGAAGCGCCCGCTTCATTTGTCCACCCTCCAGGGTCCCGTGAAGGTCCCAAAAACGCCCTCGCGCCAGGACCCGATGTTGGTGGCAATAGTCCCACCGCGACATCGGCCTCGCAACCCCTTAGCGGTTGCTGCTTCACAACGTGACACAGAAAGCCGGCGGAGGGGCAGGTCCGCCGGCAAGTCGGGGAAGGGAGACCGCTCTGCCCCTGAGCGGTGTGGCGGCTAGCTGATCGCGGGCACGATTCCCCGGTGATCATCCAACGGCCCAGGGGCTTCAAACTTGCGTCCAGGCGCCGGCTTCCACCACGGGGGAATTGACATGACCGAGCCCAGGAAGATCGCACGCTACGGCTGGATTCCCGACCTGCCGGACCAGCGCGACCACATCTATGCAGCGCCTGCGCAATACCTTGTCGAGCTCCCGGCCGCGATCGACCTGCGCGCGCAGTGTCCGTCGGTCTACGACCAGGGCATGCTGGGCAGCTGCACCGCGAACGCGATCGGCGGTGCCATCGAGTTCGATCGGCTCAAGCAGTCACTGACCGACTTCGTCCCCTCCCGCCTGTTCATCTACTACAACGAGCGCGTCACCGAAGGGACTGTCAGCTCAGACAGCGGCGCCCAGATCCGAGACGGCATCAAGTCGGTGGCGAGCGATGGCGTGTGCCCTGAGCCGGAGTGGCCATACGACATCTCGAAGTTCACGCAGAAGCCGCCGCCGCAGGCGTACAGGGACGCCCTCGAGGACCGAGCTGTCTCATATCTGAGCCTCATCCAGGATCCGAACCAGATGAAAGGCTGCCTCGCGTCGGGCTATCCGTTCGTGTTCGGGTTCACCGTTTACGAGAGCTTTGAAAGCGAGACGGTCGCACGGACAGGGCATGCGCCGATGCCGTCCTTCGGCGAGCGCGCGGTGGGTGGCCACGCGGTGGTGGCGGTCGGCTATGAGGATGCCCACCAGCGGTTCGTCGTGCGGAACTCGTGGGGAACCGGCTGGGGCATGGACGGCTACTTCACCATGCCGTACGCGTATCTGATCCAGCCCGGGTTGTCGTCAGACTTCTGGACGATCCGGATTGTCGGGCCGTGAGCCTCTAAGGCATGGTGTTCGACGGGACCGTGTTGCAGTAGGCAGCCTGCTCGGGCGCAATGGGCGCGTCCGGAAGCGCCGGCGGTGTTGCGAAGCTGGCGTGGCTGAAGTCGAAGAACTCGAGCATCGGGTTGGCCGCCGCGTCGCGGCGCGTGAGAGTAGGCAGCCCGAACCGATTCTCGATGAAGTGCAGGATCGAGGTGTGGTCGTTGACGACGTGAGACACGAAATGCGGCCGCGAGTAGGGAGAAACGACCACTGCCGGCACCCTCGGGCCGTAGATGTCGAAGGCTCCCGGCAAGTCGCCCGGCAGGAGCAGGGGCGGAATGTCGTCCGGCGTCACGGCCGCCGGCGGCGCGATGTGGTCGTAGTAGCCGCCGTGCTCGTCATACGTCAGAAAGAGCGCTGACGAGCTCCAGTTGGGGCTGGCGAAGAGGGCCCCGATCACCTGCGACGTGAACTTCTCGCCCACCTGCACGTTCGCCGGCGGGTGCTCGTCGTTCTCGATGTTGTTGGGAGCCACGAATATGGGGTCGATGAACGCGACCTGGGGGAGAGTTCCGGCGGCGGCGTCCTGGAAGTACTTGCTGATCGGAAACACCTTGTTGAAGTCGGCCGTCTCGCGCACGTGGGAGAAGAGGAAGGCGATCGCGAACGGGTACTGGGCCGCATAGACCTTCCAGCTGATCCCAGCCTGGTCGAGCGAGTCGAAGACCGAGCGCTGTGAGAACTCGCCCTGGACAGGTGGGAAGTTGTCGTTGCGGATGTGGCCGAACGAAGTGCCGGCCAGCAGGTACAGGCGGTTGGGGAACGTCTGCGTGGGCGCCGACGCGAAGTAGCGATCGCCCATCGCGAACGTGTTGTAGAGCGCGTAGTAGTAAGGAAGATCCGACTGATCGTAGTTGCCCATGGCGCGGCTTCCGGTCGGGTCGTTGACATCCACGTTGGTGGCGGTGAAGCCGTCCATCAGACCGCCGTCGATCTGCTGGTGGGTTCCGTTCCAGGAGTGGTTGAGGTCCGCGACTTCGCAGTACTGGGTCTTGGCAAATGCGTGGATCGGCGGCCCGTCGGGGTTGGTCGGGTCGGGGTTTTTGGCGCCGGGCGGTTCGGGAAGCGTGTGCGGCTGGCCCCGGAAATGGAGATTTCCGAAGTAGCTGTCGAACGAGCGGTTCTCTTGCATCAGGACGACGACGTGGTCGATGGGGATCTGCGCCGCCTTTGCCGTCGAGGCGCTGGTACCGACCAGCATCGGTACGAGCAGCAACGCCGACATGAAACGTGAAACGAGCCTGCTGCGCACCATTGCGCTTCCCCCCTTGATGCGAGATTCGGCGCAGACACAGTAGTCCTGCCCGGCTGCGCTGTCCAGACAGCCGCCGCTAGACTCGTGAGCCTGATGGACCGGGATCTCTATGCCGCGGTGGAGGTGCTGACCGGCCTTGTCGTATCGTTTCTGCTTCTCGGCCTGGTCGGGCTGCGATGGCGGAGTGCGCGTTTGGCCCTGGTCGTGCTGGGTCCACTGTATTCGCTGGTGGTCTTCGCGTATTTCCTGATGGCGGGCGCAGGCAGCACGTGCAGCGGCGCAGGAGCCGGCTTTCGCTGCTGGGAGGTGTCCTACGCCTCCACGTGGGGCGCTTACGAGTCGGCGTTCGTGGGATTGGTGATGCTCTTGAGCTTCGCGCCGGTGGCGTCCGCCTGGCTGCGAAGCCGTGTGCCTTCGGTGCTCGGCAGCATCGCGCTGCTGGCGGCGATCGGGCTCTTCATCAGCGGCCTGTGGGTATGGCTGCCCGCGTGCGCTGCGGTTTTTGCAGCCGCGGTGGCGGGGCCCCCCTCGCGCGCACTGAGGCCTGCCGAGATGCCCGCGCGCGGCGAGCCATAGCGGCCGTGAGAACGATCGCCGAAGTCGCCGGCAGCGACCATCATCTCAACGGGAAGCTGACCCTGCCGGACGCGATCACCGCCCAGCGCCTGACCAAGGTCTACCGCGGAGGCAATGGCATATTCGACCTCGAGTTCTCGGTGCAAGCGGGCGAGATCTTCGGCTTTCTGGGCCCGAACGGAGCGGGCAAGACGACCACCATCCGCGTGATCCTCGGCCTGCTCAAGCCCACCCGAGGCAGCCTGAGCGTTTTCGGGCTCGACTCCTGGCGCGAGTCCACCAGCGCCAAGGCGCGTTTGGGTTTCGTGCCGGGCGATCCGCGGTTGTACGAGAAAATGACAGGTGCCGCCTTCCTCGAATTCCTGGCCGGCTACCGCCCGCCCGGCACGATCGACCGGGCGCGCAAGCTCGCATCGCAGCTGGACCTTGACCTGCATCCTCGCATTCGCCACCTATCGCGTGGCAACCGGCAAAAGGTGCTGCTCATCCAGGCCCTGATGCACGACCCGCCGCTTCTGGTCCTTGATGAGCCGACCGGAGGGCTCGACCCTCTCGGCCAGGCCGCCTTTCTCGAACTCCTGAAAGACGAGAGGTCCCGGGGCAAGACGGTGTTTCTTTCCTCACACGACCTGCATGAGGTGGAGAGGATCGCAGACCGCGTCGCCGTCATCCGCGACGGCAGGCTCGTGGCCGTCGAAGACGTGGACAAGCTGAAAGCCTTACGCGAGCGAAAGATGGAGCTGACGCTGGGCCGGCCGCTTCGCGATGGATTCTTCGATGGGATGTCCGAGGCTCGACTGCTGGCTGCGCAAAACGGTGGTACTCACGTCGAGCTGTCCGTGCGCGGCAGCCCTAAGGTTCTGCTCGAACGACTGGCGCAGGAGGACGTGGTGGATCTGGTTTATCCGCCGGCCGACCTGGAGAGCGTGTTCTTGCACTACTACCAGGATGTGGATGCAGGGGACGCTCGCACGTGATCCCCATGCTCAGGAAATCGCTCTGGGATTTGGGGTGGACCGCCTTCTGGTACGCGGCCGGAGGAGCTGTGTACATATTCGCGATTGCGCTGTTCTATCCGACGGTGCGCGAGCAGGCCGAAACCTTTACAAAGCTGGTGGCCGTCTATCCGAAGGCGCTCCTGGCGATTTTCGGCTTCACCGACATCACGACGTACACGGGCTTCATGGGCACGGAGACGCTGAATCTCATCTGGCCTGTCGTGATCATCGTGTTCGCGACGCTGGGTGGCTCCGCAGTGGTCGCCAAGGAGGTCGAGGATGGGACCGCAGAGGTGCTGCTCTCGGTGCCGGCGCGACGCTGGCGTCTGCTGCTGGCCAAGGAGATCGCCCTGGCCATCGGTCTCGTCGGGACGGTGCTGGCGGCTGCCTTGGCGTTGGTCCTTGGCGCCGTGCTCGTCAGCGCCTCGGTGAAGCCGGAGGGCCTGCTGGCGATGGCGGTGGTGATGGCGGCCTTTCTCTTTACGGTCGCCGCCTATACGTCCCTGTTTTCATCGCTAACCAGCTCTCGGGGTGCGGCGGCGGGCATGTCGCTGGGAGTGACGGTCGCCTCTTACCTGATGTGGGTGGTGGCCACGCTTGGCGATTCGTGGAAGTGGCTGAAGAACGTTTCGATCTTCACGGCGTACACGCCGCAGAAGGCCCTCGAGACCGGCAGCGTTGACCTTCTATCGATCGCGATCCTGATCGCCATGACCGCTGTTTGCGTGGTACTCGCCCTGGTGGCATTCGAGCGAAGGGACGCCGTCGCCTAGTCCGGGACAGTTCAAGCGCTGACGCTCAGGCCATCACGTGCCTGAGGGAGTCGGCAAGGCTCGTGATTTTCACACGCTCCTGCTTGGTTGAGTCCCGCTGGCGGATCGTGACCGCCTTGTCGATCAGGGTGTCGAAGTCGATGGTCACGCAGAACGGGGTGCCGATCTCGTCCTGGCGCCGGTAGCGCCGGCCGATGTGGCCGCCCGTCTGGTCGTACTCCACCCGGAACTGGCCCTGCAGTGACTGCTGGACCTCTCGCGCGACCTTGATCAGCTCGTCCTTCTTCGACAGCGGCACCACCGCCACCTGCACCGGCGCCACGTTTGGATGCATACGCAGCACGACACGCGGCTCATCGTTGACCACGTCCTCGTCGTACGCATCGAGAAGCAGCGTGATGAAGATCCGCTCCAGGCTCACCGCCGGCTCGATCACCCACGGCAGATACCGCTGGTTGGTCTCGGGATCGAGATACGTCAGGTCGACCTTCGATCGCTCCTGGTGGACGCGCAGGTCGA
>DASXTG010000122.1:0-5384 GCA_036505515.1 Candidatus Dormiibacterota bacterium
TGGGGGAAGAGCATGCTGGGCGAACCGACCGAGCTGCTCGACGGGGTCGAAGACGCCCTGCTCGGGCTCAACCCGCGCTACTCCCTGCTGCTCATCACCAAGGGCGACCTGTTCGATCAGGAGAGCAAGCTGGCGCGCTCAGGTTTGGCCGAGCTTTTCTCCGGCGTGGAGATCCTGAGCGAGAAGAGCGTCGACACCTACCGCTCCGTCTGGAAACGGCATGGCGTGAAGCCGGAGGAGTTCGTGATGGTCGGCAACTCGCTGCGCTCCGACATCGCGCCAGTGCTGACCCTGGGCGGACGCGGGGTCCACATCCCCTACCCCGTGACGTGGCAGCACGAGCAGGTGGCGCCGGAGTCGCTGCCCACCGCCGGCTGGTACCAGCTGGACAACATCGCCCAGCTGGGTGCCCTGCTGGAGGCCATCGACGAGCCGTCTCCGATCGGGGCCTGAACTTGGCTGTTTCGTCCGCCAACGAGTTGGCTTAGACTCCCGTTCGACACGCTTTGACCGCGCTGGAGATTGTGGAGGTACACGGATGAGATCACTGAAGGGCATGGGTGCCCTGACGGCCCTGGTGGCGGCCGCCATGTTCGGATTCGCCTGCGGCGGCACCGGCAACACAGGGTCGAGCTGCACCAAGACCTACAACGTCGGCCTCGTCACCGACGTGGGCAAGTTGTCGGACAAATCTTTCAACGCCAACGCCTGGAAAGGCGTTCAGGACGCTCAGAGTGACTCGAGCCTTTGCGTGAAGGCCAAGGTCATCGAATCGACCCAGCCCACCGACTACCAGAAGAACATGCAGCTCTTCATCGACCAGAAGTACGACATGATCGTCACCGTCGGCTTCTTGCTCGGTGATGACACGCTCGCCGTCGCCAAGGCCAACCCCACCACCAAGTTTGCGATCGTCGACTATGCGTATGACAAACCGCCTGCGAATCTCGTCGGCCTTGTGTTCCGCGAGGACCAGGCCGGGTTCCTGGCTGGGATCGTGGCCGGGAAGCTGACCAAGAGCAACACCATCGGCGGCGTTTACGGGCTCGACATCCCGCCGGTCCACAAGTACCGCGTGGGCTATGAGAACGGCGCCAAGTACGCCAACCCGAGTATCAAGACGCTGGGCGTCTACCAGCCGCCGAGCGGCGCGAAGAGCTTCAACGACCCCGACTGGGGCAAGCAGCAGGCGACCGCCATGTTCGGCCAAGGCGCAGACATCGTGTTTGGCGCAGGCGGCAACACCGGCAACGGGGCGCTGCTGGCGGCGGTCCAGGCGAACAAGATGTGCGTCGGCGTCGACGTCGACCAGTTCGAGTCCTACCCAGACGCCCAGAAGTGCCTGGTCACGAGTGCCGAGAAACACATCGCGTTTGCGGTCAAGACCGCGATCTCGGACATGGTCAAAAACACCTGGCCATCGAGTGGTCTGCTCAGCTTCGACGCCGCCAACGGCGGGGTCGGAGTTTCGCCGTTCCACAACTACGACTCACAGGTGCCGGCTGATGTCAAGCAGCTCGTCAAGGACGCGCTGAAGAAGCTCGCTGACGGGAGTCTGCAGACGGGGTATAAGGGATAGCCACACCAGCGCTCGAGCTCCGAGGGGTCGTCAAGACCTTCGGCAGCCTCCGAGCCAATGACGCAGTGGACCTGACCGTCGAGTGGGGTCAGGTCCACGCGTTGCTGGGGGAGAACGGGGCCGGCAAGTCGACGCTCATGAACGTCGTCTATGGCCTCGTCCGGGCGGACTCGGGTGAGATCCACTTCGACGGGCGGGCGGTGCACATCGGTTCGCCGCAGGACGCGATCAAGCTCGGGATCGGGATGGTCCACCAGCACTTCATGCTCATCCCGCCATTGACGGTCGCCGAAAACGTCATCCTCGGGAACGAGATCGCCACCGGTCCTGGGGTGGTCGACCAGCGCCGCGCCATCTCCAAGGTGGCTGAGCTCTCACGCAAATACGGCCTCGAGGTCGATCCCGCTCAGCGCGTGGAGGATCTGTCGGTCGGCATCCAGCAGCGCGTTGAGATTCTCAAAGCCCTCTACCGAGGCGCGCGCCTGCTCATCCTGGACGAGCCGACCGCGGTGCTCACCCCGCAGGAGGTGCGGGGGCTGTTCGAGGTGGTGCGCGCGCTTGTACGGGACGGCGCGGCCGTCATCTTCATCACCCACAAGCTCGCAGAGGTCATCGAGGTCGCCGACCAGATAACCGTCATGCGTCGCGGCAAGGTCGTGGCCACGACCAGCCCGAAAGAATCGAATCAGGCCGAGCTGGCGCGCCTGATGGTCGGCCGCAGCGTGCTGCTGCGGGTCGAGAAGGGTGAAGCGAAGCCGGGCCAGGTGCTGCTCGAGATCAGGGATCTGTCAGTTCAGGACGATCGCCACCAGGTCGCCGTGGACGGCGTGAGCCTGGAGGTGCGCGCGGGCGAGATCCTGGGCATCGCAGGGGTGGAGGGCAACGGCCAAAACGAGCTCGTGGAAGCGATCGTGGGGCTGCGGATGCCTCGGGCCGGCGCCATCCTTCTCGGCGGTCGCGACATCACGCACGCAAGCACCCACAGCACGCTCGAGGCGGGGCTTGGATTCATTCCAGCCGACCGGCACCGGATGGGGATCGTGCTGGAGCTGCCGGTCTCCGACAACCTGGTCCTCTCTCGCTTCGACCTCCCGCCTTTCGCCCGGTGGATCGTCCGCTATTTCGATGCTGTGCGCGAATACGCCGTGAAGCTGATCAAGGCATTCGACATCCGGACCCAGGGTCCGGATCAACTGGCCGGATCGCTCTCGGGTGGCAACCAGCAAAAGCTCGTGGTCGCTCGCGAGATCGGCACCCAACCCAAGGTTCTGCTGGCCAGTCAGCCGACGCGTGGGGTCGACGTCGGCTCGATCGAGTTCATCCACCGCCGCCTGGTCGAGGAGCGCGACCACGGGATGGGCGTCCTTCTCGTTTCCTCCGAGCTCGACGAAGTGCTCTCGCTGGCAGACCGAGTCGCGGTCGTCTACCGCGGTCGCGTGGTTGCGATCTTCGAGCAGAAGGAGGCCGACCGCGATCGCATCGGGTTGTTGATGGCCGGGGCGGCGTGAAGATCGACCGCGCCCTGCGCCAGCGGCTGTTCGCGGCGGTCGTCCTTCCCCTCGTCTCCGTGGTCTGCGGGTTCATAGTCGCGGGTGTCGCCGTGGTGGTCACGGGCTCGGACCCGATCGAGGCCTTCACGGCGCTGTTCCAGGGCGCTTTCACCAACCCGCGAGCGTTTCCCGAAACCCTGGTGGCGATGGTCCCCTACGTCTTTCTGGGCCTGGCGGTTGCTCTTGGTTTCCGCGCCGGCCTCTTCAACATCGGGGCGGAGGGCCAGTTCTACCTCGGCGCAATCTTCGGCGTCCTGGCCGCGGCGAGCCTGCATGGACTCCCGGGCATCGTCCACGTCCCGCTGGCCCTGGCGTCCGGCATGCTCGGCGGCTTCATCTGGGCCGCGGTGCCGGGCCTCCTCAAGGCCCGATTCGGAGCGCATGAGGTGATCACCACGATCATGCTCAACTACGTCGCGTTTCAGCTCACCGACTTCCTGATCAACAAAGGGCCGATGTCGGATCCGCACTCGTCCGCTCCGCGCACGGCCTTCATCGACCCCGCGGCGCAGCTCCCGATCCTCCTTGGCGGTTCGCGTCTGCACCTGGGTCTCATCGTCGCTGTGCTGGCCGTGCCCATCGTCTGGTTCCTCATCCAGCGGACCACGATCGGTTTTCGCATCCGCACGGTCGGCTTCAGCCCTGGCGCTGCGCGCGCGGCGGGCATCTCAGTCGGGTGGACGCTGGTGCTGGCCATGGGCATCTCGGGCGCTCTGGCGGGAATCGCCGGCGCCGATGAGATCCTTGGCGTCTCTCACTACATGCCGGCGTCGTTCTCGGTCGGTTATGGGTTCGACTCGATCGCCGTCGCGCTGCTGGCCCGGAGCAATCCGTGGGCGATCCTGCCTTCGGCCTTTCTTTTCGGCGCGATGCGTAACGGCGCCGCTTTCATGCAGCTGCAGACGCAGGTGTCGTCGGACTTGATCTCCATCGTCCAGGCCATCGTGATCATGTTCGTCGCGGCGCCGGCGATGGTGCGGTGGATCTTGCGTCTGCGCGAGGTGCCTGTTGGCGGCCTGCAGATCACCCAACGCGAGACGGCGGGCGTCTCTTCGGAGACATGACGGACTTCCTTTCCCACCTCGACATCGCCGGGTTCATAATCGCCACCCTCGTCGCGAGCACGCCGCTGGTTCTGGCCGCCATGGGCGGAGTGATGAGCGAGCGTTCCGGCGTGGTCAACATCGCGCTCGAAGGGATCATGCTGACGAGTGCCTTCGCCGGCTACGCCGCCGCGGTCGCGACACACAACCTGTGGCTCGGTGTCCTCGTCTCGATCATCGCCGGCATGCTGATCGCGGCGCTGCATGCGGTGCTGTCGATCCAGTTCCTTGTCGACCAGATCGTGAGTGGGACCGTCATCAACATCCTGGCCATCGGCATCACGGGGTCCTTTTATCGGACCTACATCCAGAACTCCGAACTGGCGGGGACAGGCGTTCTGCCTGCGCTGCATCTGAACTTTCTGCCCAACGCGCCTTTCATCGGGGTGATCACGCTGGCGGCGCTCGCGCTGATCCCAATCGTCCACTTCCTGCTCTTCAGGACCGTCTTCGGACTGCGTACACGCGCCTGCGGTGAGCATCCGCTGGCCGCGGAAACGGCGGGGATCAATGTGTATTTCGTTCGCTACTCGAACGTGATCCTGAGCGGCGCGCTGGCCGGGCTCGGCGGCGCCTATTTCACGCTGCAGCAGATCGGAAACTTCCTCCCCAACATGACCGGGGGCAGAGGGTTCATCGCACTGGCGGCCATGATCTTCGGCGGTTGGACACCGGTCGGTGCTTTCCTGGCTTCGCTGCTGTTCGCCGGTGCGGACGCCCTGAGCGGGAGGTTGCAGATCGGGGGGGTGCAGATTCCCTATCAGATCGTGGGCATGCTGCCGTATGTGCTCACGATCGTGGTCGTGGCCGGGGCGGTCGGGCGCGCCGTGGCGCCGGCCGCGGACGGCAAACCCTACAAGAAAAGCTGAACGCGCTCGAGGTCATCGGCCGCAAGAGGGACGGGGCCGAGCACTCGCCGGAGGAGATCGAGTTCCTGCTTTCCGGCTATCTGCGCGGCGACATCCCCGACTACCAGATGGCGGCGTGGCTGATGGCGGTGTGCATCCGGGCCATGAGTCGCGCGGAGACGCTCGCTTTGACGCAGGCCATGGTTCGCAGCGGCGAGGTTCTGGACCTGAGCCAGATCGAAGGCATCAAGGTCGACAAGCACTCGACGGGCGGCGTGGGCGACAAGGTGACCCTGATCGCGGC
>DASXTG010000123.1:0-1568 GCA_036505515.1 Candidatus Dormiibacterota bacterium
CGTTGGCGTTTCAACGCGCTCGCCGGGGTCCGCTCCTCCGGCCGGCCTTGGGTTTCTTTCCTGTGGTGACCTCCGGGTGACCCGTCAACAGTCCCACATAGCCGCCGAGCGCCTCACCCACGACAATGCCGTCCTCGGTGATCTCGAACGCCCGCAACTCCTTCCTGTGTGCGCTCCCGCGGACCTTGACGACGGCCATGATGCGCTTCAACTGGCCCTGAAGCTCGATGTACCGCTGCATGATGATCGCGTCGGTCAGGAATGCCGTCCCGTGCGGGCTGAACCGCAGATCGACGTAGCTGTCCTCGAGCTCCGCGGTCATCATCACGGTGACGCCCATGCCCGTGAGGGCGGTGACCATGCGATAAAGCGATTCGCGAAAGTCCTCGCGAAACGTGGGGGCCAACGCCAGCTCGAATCCCGACAGCGAGTCGATCACCAGCCGGCGCGCCTTGAGACGAGCGATCGCCTTGCTCAACTCATCCAGGGCCTCGTCGATCGAGAGGTCGAGCGGCCGTGCCTCGATGATGCCGATCTGCGGGTCGGCGACCAGCCGGCCGAGGGTCCTTCCTCTCGCGCCCACCTGTGACTGCTCGCGCGGGCGCTTCTCGAAGACCGCAAGGATGCCCGGTTCACCGCGACGCGCGCCCTCAGCCAGGAATTGCTGCGCCAGAACGGTCTTGCCGGAACCGGAGGGACCAGCCACGAGGACCGAGTATCCGGCCGGGATCCCCCCGCCGAGCATCTCGTCCAGACGCTTGATGCCGGTCGAGACACGTGGTCGCGGCCGCCGTCTGCCGCCGGACGAGGCCGGTTCCGACTTCTCCTCGGGACCGACGATGAGGCGCGGAAAGACCTGGATCCCATCGCCGGTAATTCGAAACGTGTGTAGACCGGGGATCGACGCCTGGCCACGGCTCTTCACCACCTGCATCTTGCGAACGACCGAGTTGCGATCGACGCTCTGATACAGCCACAGCAGCCCGTCGGCCACGGTGAAGATGGGGTTTTCCGCGCCCTCGGCTGTCTGGTATTCGCCGACCAGGAACGTCGTGGCCTGCCACCCGGTCAGATGGATGCCGAGCTGCTGCACGAAGTGCTGCATTTCGAGTGGCCCGGCAGCCTCTCTTTCGGCCGTTCGGAGGGCGCTTCGAAAAGAATCGACGATCACGATGCCCGGGGATGCCGCCTCCACCTCCTGCACGATTCGTTTCAGGATCTGACTCAGACCACCCTCGAGGACTTCCTGGGCGACGTTGATGAAACGAATCGAATCGTTCACCTTGGCCGCATCGAAGAAGGCGAACTGCTGTTGATAGCGCAGCATCTTCACCGGCGGCTCGCCCAGGACGGTGAAGTACAAGGCCGGACGAGCCGGCTCGGCGAGGGTGAACATGATGTGCTGGGCAAGCGTCGTCTTGCCGGACCCCGGAGCGCCGGCGATGAGGTTGAACGAGAACTCCGGCACCCCCCCGCCCAGGACCGCGTCGAGGCCCGGCACGCCCGTTGGCAATAAGCG
The DNA here is from genome assembly GCA_036505515.1 of Candidatus Dormiibacterota bacterium. Lineage (GTDB taxonomy): Bacteria > Chloroflexota > Dormibacteria > Dormibacterales > Dormibacteraceae > DASXTG01. Next base: position 1,520 of record DASXTG010000123.1, read on the forward strand.
AATGGGCACCTTGTCGGTCATGTGTTTCGCGCCTCCTGCGGGGTCTCGT
>DASXTG010000124.1:0-5042 GCA_036505515.1 Candidatus Dormiibacterota bacterium
GGCTGTTTCAGGAAGAAGAAGATTCGACGACGACAAGGTTGTCAAGTACGAGACCGCGGAGAAGGACTTCGAGGTCGAGGTTTCGCGCACCCTCAACAAGTGGTGCGTCACCGTCTACCAGATGCCGGACAAGCAGATCCTGGTCCAGGACTTCTTCCCGGAGCGCTGGAAAGCGCTCGCGCGGGCGCAGGACTTCATCCGCCTTCTGAACCAGCGAAAGAAGAAGGAAGAGGAAGGCCTCGCCGGCTCACGCGACGACGACGATTACTAGTCGCGGGTAGAATTCACCGCTCGTGAACTGGACCTTCATGCGGCGCGAGTGGGGAGCCGTGACTTTCGTGCTCACTGTCATCGTCGGGATCGTGATCGTCCCGCTTGCGCTCTACCTGGCGCACCAGGGCCCAGCCACTGTCCGGGTGCCGACCATCACCACTGTCAGCAGCCCGAGGACGACCACTCCGACGCCCACGGCCAGCCCGACGGCAACGCCCAAGGTGACACCGAGCCCGACGCCTAAGAAGTCCCCTTAGCGCTAGCCGGCCTGCTGCCACAGCAGCCGGTCGCCGTTTGACTCGACGATGTCGCCGAGAGGCAGCGTGATGTCCGCGATCTTTGTGTCCTGCGTGATGACGCGCATCTCGATGTAGGCCGAAAGCTGCAAGCGCGCGACCGCGGCGCAGTCGCGCAGGAAAGGAAAGACCACCGGCCGCACCAGGTTGAGCGCATAGTCCGAGGCTGCCGCTCCATCAGACAGCGTGCGCGTCAGGCTGCGATCACGGAACGCGAGCACGACCACCTCATCGCTCAGCATCACCGGATCGCTCCACGCGTACGAGGAGCCCTCGATCCCCCGAAGCAGGCGCAGCAGCTCGGCCAGCCGCCGCATCGGTGGCCGGGGGCCTTCGATCAGGAGCGGCACGTCCCGCAGCGGCTCGTTCAGGTGCTGAGCGCGATACTGGGCCGTGAAGCCAAGGTCGGAGATCCCCGCAAACGGAGCAGGGACCTTGATCGACACTTCACTCAGCTGGTTGCCGTGACGCATGTCGTGACGTGGGCCTTCCATGTCCTATTAACGCACGGAGGCCCCTTAAACGTCCCTATCAACTGAACGAGAATTGTTCGGCCATGGTGCGCAAGCGCAGCCGGGATGGGCCTGACTGAATGCCGCTGACTGGAATTCGCGTCCTCGATCTCAGCCGCCTGCTGCCGGGGGCCTTCTGCACGATGCTCCTCGCCGACATGGGCGCGGACGTGATCAAGATCGAGGATCCGTCCGGCGGCGACTACATGCGGTGGACGCCGCCCTTGGTGGACGGCCAGAGCGCCCTTTTCAACGCGCTCAACCGCAACAAGCGCAGCGTGACCCTGAACCTGAAGTCCGACGCCGGGCGTGAGCTGCTCCTCAAGCTCGTCGAAGGCGCGGCAGCGCTGGTCGAGGGCAACCGGCCTGGGGTGATGGCGCGCCTCGGCCTCGGTTGGGACGTGCTCCACGAACGAAACCCGAAGCTGGTGATGTGCTCGATCACGGGCTACGGGCAGGACGGCCCGATGGCTGGACACGCCGGGCACGACATCAACTACGCCGCCACCGCCGGCGTGCTGGGCCTCAACGGCGCGCACGGCGGACCTCCCGTTCCTCTTGCGATCCAGGTCGCGGACATCGGCGGCGGCGGATTGCAGCCTGCGGTCGCGATCCTGGGCGCGCTCGTCGGTGCCCTCCGCGGCGGCGACGGCAGGTGGCTCGACGTCTCCATGACCGACGGAGCGGTCAGCTGGCTCGCGCTGGCGCTCGCGCAACGCGGAGCGGGCGAGACTGTCGCTCGGGGGGACCAGCGGCTGGGCGGCCGGTATGTCTGCTATCGGGTCTATGCGTGCAAGGGAGGCGGCTTCTACAGCGTCGGCGCGCTGGAGCCGAAGTTCTGGTCCGCGCTTTGCGAGGCGCTGAGAGCTCCCGAGCTCACCGAGCGCCAATTTGCGACCGGGTCCGACGGCGCCGCCGCTCACAAGATGATGGAGGCCGTGTTCATGAGCAAGACGCGCTCGGAGTGGGAACGCGAGCTGGCCGGCCTTGAGGTCTGCTGCGAGCCGGTGCTCGACCTCGACGAAGTCCCGTCGCATCCGCAGATCGCGGCGCGGCGGCTGATCGAGGCCCGCGCGGCCGGCGTTGAGGTACGCCCGGCGGTGCCGATCCGCGCCGACTGGAGGCGGCTCGATCCGCCGGGCCTTGGCGAGCACACGGCTGAGGTCCTCTCCGAAGTGGGCGTGGATTCCGCGCGCCTGGAGGCGCTCCGAAAAGACCGCGTGGTTTAGCCCGGCAGCTCTCGCCATACCGACGCCACCTGCGCGCGGGTTTCATCGCGCGTGCCGCTGTTGTCGATGACGTGCTCGGCGCGCGAACGCTTCTCTTCGATCGGCATCTGGGCCGCGATCACCGCGCGCGCCGCCTCTGGGGTGAAGCCTCGCCCGTGCACGAGGCGATGCAGCTGCAGCGCTTCGGGGACGTAGACCAGCACCACCGACGAGAAGAGATTCTCGAGGTTGTTCTCGAACAGGAGGGGCACGTCCTGCACCACCACCTGCGCGCCGCGTTCGGCTGCCTCTGCCGTCCGTTCCGCCATCCACTGCCGGACGAGCGGGTGAACGATCGCGTTCAAGCGTCCCCTGGCCTCGGCGTCATGAAAGACCAGCTCACCCAGGCGGCCGCGGTCGATGTGGCCGTTGCGAACGTAGTCGAAACCAAATGCACGCACGACTGCGTCGAAGCCCGGCGTGCCGGGTTGATACACCGCTCGCGTCGCCTCATCAGCGTCCACGACCACCGCGCCGAGCTCGCGCAGCATCGCCGCGACAGTCGATTTTCCCGACCCGACTCCACCGGTCAGCCCGATCAGCTTCAACTACGATTCGCCTTCAGTGGGGGACGAGGAGAAGTTCGATGCCATCGTCGTCGGCGCTGGGCCCGCCGGCACCGCGGCGGCGTTCACGATGGCAAAGGCTGGTCTCCAGGTCGCTCTCCTCGAGCGGGGGCAGAAGCCCGGCTCGAAGAACGTTATGGGCGGCATCCTCTACAACCACTACCTCGAAGAGATCGTAGGGGACGGTTGGAAGGCGGCTCCACTCGAGCGCCCGATCATCGAGGAGCGGCGCTGGCTCATGACTCCACAGGCTTATATCGGGCTCGACTACAAGAATCTCCGCAACCGCGAGCATCCTCACTCGTATTCGGTTCTGCGATCGAAGTTCGACCCGTGGTTCGCGGAACAGGCCGAGAAGGCAGGCGCGATGGTCGTGCCGGAGACGGTGGTCGATCGACTGATCGTCCGCAGCAGCAAGGTGGTCGGCGTTGGCACTGGCCGCGGCGATGACCTCTACGCCGACGTGGTCATCATCTGCGAGGGAATCGGTCTTGGGTCCAGCCTGCTGGAGAAGACGGTCATCGGCGGCAGGCCACTGCGCCGAAAGCTCCGACCCAATGAGGTCGCCATGGCGGTCAAAGAGATCATGCAGCTCGACTCCGGCCTGATCGAAGAGCGCTTCAACTGCGAAGCCGGTGAGGGCTGCACGATCGAGTGCTTTGGCGATTCGACGATGGGCATGTCCGGGTTCATGTTCATCTACACCAACAACGACACCCTCTCCGTGGGTGGCGGCGCGCTGCTTAGCGAGTTCAACGCCACGCTTCGCAGCCCCAACGACCTGATGGAGCATTTCAAGAACCATGCCGCGGTCAAACCGCTCCTGCGCGGAGCGGAAACCGTCGAGTACCTGGCTCATCTCATTCCTGAGGGCGGATACCGCGGAATCCCGAAGGTGTATGGGCCCGGTTATCTGGTTTGCGGCGACGCGGCCATGCTCTCGAATCCCGTGCATCGCGAAGGTTCCAACCTCGCCATGGTGTCAGGAAGAATGGCCGGCGAGACCGTGATCCACGCCAAGGAGGTCGGCGACTTCTCGGAGAAGCGCTTGCGCGAGTACAGGGGAAAGCTCGACAACTCTTGGATCATGGCCGACATGAAGAAATACGACGGCGCGGTGCCGCTGCTCGAGCACAACCCGCAGATGCTCACCAAGTATCCGCAGGTGGCCGATCGCGCCCTCGACGAATTCTTCCGCGTGGACGGGCAGTCGAAGTGGCAGAAGCAGTCGAACATCCTGAAGATGATCCGCAAGGAGGGCATGTTCCGCATGGGCTGGGACACGCTCAAGGCCCTGTGGACGATGAAGTAGGTGGGACGTACGAAGTGACAAGGAAGCGGACGGGGATACCCTGGATGTCGCCTCCTGAGTACGGCCGTACGCTTAAGGGTCTGACGGTCAACCTGATCGTTCGGGATGTCCAGGCCAGCCTTCCTTTTTATACCGACGTCCTCGGCCTGAAGGCTCTGTACAGCGACCCCGACTTCGCCGCCCTCGAAGGCGGCGCCGTCCGGATGATGCTGCACGGCGACCACACCTACGATCGGTTCGAGCCAGAGGTGGAGCGACTGGCGATGGCCGGCAAGCGTGGCGCAGGGGCGGAGATCCGCCTCGAAGGACTCGATCCCGATGAGGTCGAAGCGCGCGCGCGCGCAGGTGGGTTCACCGTGAACGTGCCCGCGCAGGATTTCCAACACGGGTGGCGCGAATGCCGGCTCGAGGATGCAAACGGCTACATGTTCGCGGTCGGCTTTTCGCTCCCCAGGCGCTAGCGGCGTGCCCGAAAACCCTCGGCGAGAGATTCGGTGATCCAGGGGCACCCTCCCGTGGCTTCGCCACGGGGACCCCAGTGGTGGCGACGAGCAGCGCAGCGAGCGCATCAGATCGATTCGTAAGCGAGCAGCACAGGAGCTGAACCCGCAGATGGGCCGCATGGGCGCCGAAGATCCGTCGAGGGCTTTTCCGGCCGCGCCTCTGGAGCTCCTACGTGCCGGGCGTCGTCGTGTGCCGGGCGAGGTAGGCGGCGGCCTCCGCGCGGCGAGCCACCTCGAGCTTCGAGAGGATGGTTGAGACGTAGTTCTTGACGGTCTTCTCGGCGAGATTCAGCTCCTTGCCGATCTGTCCGT
>DASXTG010000125.1:0-8568 GCA_036505515.1 Candidatus Dormiibacterota bacterium
GTGAGCTTCGTGTGGGGGTGCGGCGCATTCTGCGTGCCGGTGAGCCGGCGAAGCCGATTCTACACCCCGCCTGCTGAGCCTCCTGATCTCAGGTGCGCGCGCGAGCGATACTCTCCGCGTGGCTGTGGATCCGTTCGCCGACGCCGAGACGCGGTATCGGTTGCTGGTCGACGAGCGGCGCAGCGGCGGGCTTCAGGCGAGGGCGTTCAGGCTTGCTGTGCGTGACCTCGCGGTGCTCGACAGCGAAGGTCGGCGATGGATGCTCGGGCCTGAGGACGGTATCTGGTACCGTCGAGAAAGAGAACGGTGGCTGCAGGCTGACCCACCTCGACGTCTGGTCTGCGCATCGTGCGGCCATCACAACCTCGGTCGTCACAGCTTCTGCGTCGAGTGCGGCCATCGACTGAATCGTTAGTCCTGATTAACCGCAAGTGCATGCACTCGCGGGTAATTCGAACACCGCAAACCCGCGAGTGCCGGCACTCGCGTCTGATTTAGTGGAGTGGGTGCGTTTGCGCCCACCAGATGCCGCCGGTGAGCGCGGCGGCGAGCGGAACCAGCGCGGCCAGCAGCCACAGGCGCCACCAAACGGAACGCTGCTGCCCGCGCAGCAGCTCGTGCCCGCAGAAGCCGCAGTAGCGGTCGAACGGCCCGGCGACCCCCCTGCAGTTTCCGCACTGATGGATCTGCAGGCCGCAGTGGGCGCACCGCGACTCCTCGGCGTGGTCCAGAACCATCGCCGGCTGATCGCAGCGGGGGCATAGGCTGGGCGCAACGAGCGCGAGAGGCGGGAGCTTCACCCGCCTAGATCTCCGTCACGACCGGGATCACCATCGGCCGGCGTCGGGTCTGCCGGTACACAGTCTTGGAAACGGCATCGTGGATCGCCTCTTGCAGCAGGTTGATGTCCGCGTGGGTGTCCGCGAACTTGGCGATGCTCGCCATCGCCGCGGCCCGGGCGTCGGCCATCAGCTTGGTTGACAGCTCCGGCTCGATGACGCCTCGCGACACGAGGTCTGGGCCCGAGCGGACTGTTCCCGTGTCGCGATCGATGATCAGGGTGACGACGAGGATTCCGTCCTCGGCCAGGTGACGACGATCCCGCAGCACCACCTGCTCCACATCCCCCACTCCCAGTCCATCGACGAAGACCAGCCCGGTCGCCACCTTCTCGCCCTGCTGCATGGACGTCGAGTCCAGCTCTACCGTCTGCCCGTCCTCGACGACCATGATGCGATCGCCGTCGATGCCGGCCTCACGCGCAAGCTCGGCGTGCTGGCGAAGCTGACGATATTCCCCATGGACGGGGATGAAGTGGCGCGGGCGTACCGCGTCAAGCATCTCGCGCAGCTCGTCCCGCTGCGCGTGGCCGGTGACGTGAACGTTCCCGCTCTCGGAGTAAAAGACCTGGGCGCCATGGCGGTAGAGGTTGTTGACGGTCTGATGAACCATCCGCTCGTTGCCCGGTATAGGCCGTGCGGAGATCACAACCCAATCCCCCTTCAACACGTTTACGAACGGATGCCGCTGGGCGGCAAACCTCGCCAGCGCCGACATCGGCTCACCCTGGCTGCCCGCCGTGAGCAAAAGGAGCTTTGACGGCGGGACCTTGTCTATCTGCTCGAGCGGGACCGTCAGTCCTTCCGGCACCTTGAGGAAGCCGAGCTCCCGGGCCGTCTTGAAGTTCGTCTGCAGGCTGCGGCCGACCACGGCCACCTTGCGGTCGAACTGGACCGCCATCCGCACCAGGTGCTGGATGCGGTGGATGTTGGAGGCGAAGTTCGCCACCACGATCCGCCCCGGCGCCTCTCCGAAGATTCTCTCGAAGGGTGCGTGCAGATCCCGCTCCGAACCGGAGCGGCCTGAGCGCTCGGCATTGGTCGAGTCGCTGAGGAGGAGCAGTACGCCTTCGTCACCGAGGCGCTCGAACCGCTTCATGTCGGTCGGGTGTCCGTCCGGGGGCGCGGGGTCGAGCTTGAAGTCGCTGGTGTAAACGATGCGCCCCACTGGCGTCTCGATCGCGAGCGCGACCGCATCCGGGATCGAATGGCACACGGCGACGGTCTCCACCTTGAAAGGGCCCAGACGAACGCTGTCCCCGACGCGCACCTCTCGCAGGTCCGCCTCGCGAAGGAAGCGGTGCTCCTTCAGCTTGGGCTTAACGAGCCCGAGCGTGAGGCGCGTCCCGTAAACCGGGACGTTGATCTTTTTGAGCGCATAAGGCAGCCCGCCGATGTGGTCCTCGTGGCCGTGGCTCAGGAAGATGCCGAGCACGTCACGGCGCTTGTCGAGCAGGTATGAGATGTCGGGCAGGACCAGGTCGATGCCGAGCATGTCCTCCTGGGGAAACATGAGGCCGGCGTCGACGACCAGGATCTGGTTCTCCCACTCGAGGGCCCACATGTTGATGCCCACCTCGCCGAGGCCGCCGAGCGGCAGGTACTTGAGGCGCGATCCACTCACAGTAGTTTGAGCTGCTCTGCTTCCTCCCTCCCCGCCTTGGGGGGAGGGCCAGGGAGGGGAGCGGCCAGCGGCGGCGGTGGAGGAGCAAGGAGCTTGTCGAGGTACTGCTTCACGCGGTCGATGTCATGCTCCAGGTCCGCCACAAGGGCGCCGTTGTGGAGCGCAGCAGCCGGGTGGTAGAGCGGCACGTACGCGACGTCGCCCCGTCGGATGAGGCTGCCGTGGATTCGCGAGATCGACCCTTGCCCAGGCAGCAGCCGCTCCAGCGCATGGCGTCCGAGCACCAGGACAACCTTGGGCTTGATGAGCGCCAGCTGGCGAGCCAGATACGGAGAGCAGGACTCGACCTCGTTTGGCATGGGGTCGCGATTTTGCGGAGGCCGGCACTTGAGCACGTTGGTGATGTAAACGTCGGATCGGCCGAGGCCTATGCGCGCGAGCAGCGTGTCGAGCAGCTTCCCAGCTGCACCCACGAACGGCTCGCCCTGCCGGTCCTCGTTAAAGCCAGGAGCCTCGCCGACGATCATGATGTCCGCCGGGCATGGACCGATTCCTGGCACCGCCTGCGTGCGCGTCGCATGGAGGCCGCATTTGACGCAGGCCCGAATCTCGGTGTGGAGCAGCTCCAGCTCAGACGTGGCGCTAAGCGACTTTGACGCCTGCCTTGAAGGTGATCAGGTCGCCCGCCTGACGGATGGTCTGCATCACCGAGTCAAGCTGCTCCTTGGTGAGCGGCACCAGTGGCAGCCGGAATGGCCCTGCCGGAAAGCCCATCGCGCTCAGGGCGGATTTGATCGGAACCGGATTGGCGGCGGTGGTCATGAGTGCCTTGATCACCGGGAGCAGGCCCGAATGAACCCGCCGTGCCGATTCGTTGTCGCCCTTTGCATGTGCCTCGATCATCTTTTTCATCGAGCGGCCGGCGATGTGGGAGACGACGCAGATCACGCCGTGTCCGCCCACCGCAAGCAGGGGCAGCGTCCAGCTGTCGTCCCCGCTCCAGACCCGGAAGCGATCGGGCTTGCCGGCGCATACGAGGCCGATCTGATCCAGGTCGCCGCTGGCTTCCTTCACGCCGATGATGCCGGGCAGCTCCGCGCAGCGAAGGGTGGTCACGGCGGTCATGTTGATGGCGGTGCGGCCCTGGATGTTGTACATGATCGTCGGCCCCACCTCGGAGATCGCCTTGAAGTGCTGGTACATGCCCTCCTGAGGTGGCTTGTTGTAGTAGGGGACGACTGCCAGCAGGGCGTCGGCGCCGGCCTTCATCGCCCGCTCCGAGAGCTTCACCGAGTGGTGGGTGTCGTTGCTTCCCGTGCCCGCCACCACAGCCTTGCCTGGGATTGCCTTCTTGATCGCTTTGACGAGCTCGATCTTCTCGTCGTCATTGAGGGCCGGCGACTCGCCGGTGGTGCCGGACACGACGATGCCATCAGAGCCGTCGGCCACTAGCAGCGCCGCGAGCTTCTCGGCCACCTCGTAGTTCACCGAGCCGTCCTCTTTGAAAGGCGTCACCATCGCGGTGAGCAGCACTCCGATCTCCTGGGCCATCGGCTAAATCACTCCCATGTCGAGCGCGTGCTCGGCGATCTGAACCGCGTTGAGCGCGGCGCCCTTTCGCAGGTTGTCCGAAACGAGCCACAGGGCAAGGCCGCGCTCGGATGACGGGTCATTGCGAATGCGGCCAACATACACCTCGTCCTTGCCGGCGACGTGATGAGGCGTCGGGTAGATCTTGGCGTGCGGATCGTCCTCGACGATGACACCGGGCGCGCTGCCGAGAAGAGTGCGCGCTTCGTCGGCCGTGATCTTCCTCCCTGTCTCGACGAACACGGACTCACCGTGGCCGACCGGCACCGGCACTCGCACGCACGTGGCCACGATGCGGAGCTCTGGCATGTGGAGGATCTTCCGCGTCTCGTTGACGATCTTGACCTCTTCCTCGTTGTAGCCCTCGAGCTCAGGCCGCCAGCCGCCGGGCACGACGTTGTAGGCGAGCTGGTACGGATACGCCACGACCTGCGGTTCCTTGCCGCCGGCGATGGCCTTTGTCTGCTCCTCGAGCTCTTCGACCAGGGCTCGACCCGCGCCGGACGCGGACTGATAGGTCGAGACCAGCACGCGCTCGATGCCGACCGCCTGGCGCAGCGGATGGAGGACGACCGTGAGCGGGACGGCGCAGCAGTTCGGGTTGGCGATGATGCCTTCGTTGTCACGGATGTCCTCTCGGTTCACCTCGGGGACCACCAGCGGGACGTTTTCCTTCATGCGCCACGCGCTGCTGTTGTCGATGACGAGCGATCCCGCTTCGACCGCCAGCGGCCCGTACATCAGCGCGATGTCAACGCTGGCGGCGAACAGGGCAACGTCGACGCCTTTGAAGGCCTGCTCGTTAAGCGGCTCGATCTCGACTGAGCTGCCGTTGTACGAGATCGTCAGGCCTTTCGAGCGCTCCGAAGCCAGCGCCCTGACTCGCGCGATCGGGAAGTGGCGCTGGGCCAGGATCCTGAGCATCTCGTGCCCGACCATGCCCGTCGCGCCGACGACGGCAACGTTTAAACGCTTGGAGGTGGGCACGATCTCAGTTTAGTTCGATCGAGGAAGGAGTGGCACGTGCTGCACAGCCCTTCAGCACGGGTATCCGCTCGCAGCATCCCGTTTCCTGTATAGGAGGTGCTGTTAACAAATTGAGTGGTTCCACCGTGTTTTTGATTCTTCTGGTCGCGATCGTCCTGATCGCGGTTGTGGTCGGTCTGCTCTTGACGCAGCGCTTGCGGCTGCGCCCGCTTACCGCTGAAGCCAAGGCTCGTTACGCGGAGTCCTGGCAGGCGATCCAGACTCGATTCATCGAAGAGCCCAGCGCGGCCATCGCGGAGGCCGACCAGCTGGTGGTTTCGATCCTGCGGGACCGGGGCGCCAGGATGGACGACGAGAAGCGGATGCCCGGGGCGCTCAGGCAGGCGCGCGAAGCCGCACGAACCGAGGAAGGGCAGTCCGGGACCGAAGGCATGCGCAAGGCGATGCTCCAGTACCAGCGCATCGTGACCGACGCTGTAGGGGAGATCGTGCGCAAATCCCCCGAGACAACCGACCCCGGCCGCCAAGAGGTCGCATCATGACCGACAAACCTGATCAGGACCCCAAGCCGGAAACGACGCTGGACGCTGAGAAAGAAGATGTTCGTACCGTGGACGAGCGCCAGGATCAGGAGGAGCAGCAGAACATCGCTGCTCCGGAAACGACGCCGGACGCTGAGAAAGAGGATGTTCGCACCGTCGACGAGCGCCAGGATCAGGAGGAGCAGCAGAACATCGCTGCTGTGGAACAGTCCGACCGGGTCGAGGAGATGGACCGCGAGGACCGGACTCCGGTGGCTGAGACGGCGCCGATGGCTACATCTGCTCCTGCAGCCACCACGACCGTCGACGAGTCGCCGGCTGTCGCGGAAGAGTCACATCAAACCGACGTCGAACCGGCGCACGACAACGAATTTTGGCCCGAGTACAACGACTACCGGCAGCGCTTCGACGCGATCCAGGCCGAGTTCATCGAGGAGCCCCATGCTGCTGTGCAGAAGGCCGAGACCCTGATGGGCGAGGTCGTCGAGCGCATGATCGATGCGCTGCACAATCGCATGCAGAGCATTCACAAGAATGCCGACGGCGACGGCGAGATCGATACCGAGCGGCTCCGCCTGGTGATGCGAAGCTACCGAGAGCTGATCGATGCGATGGGTGGCCATAGGGCCGCCTAGAGGCAAACACTCGGGACCGCGGATGGTCCACAGGTCACAGCGAGGTCAGGAAGTCCTCGATCGCGGTGTTGACCGGCTGGGGGTGGGTCAGGCTGCTGGCGTGACCCGCCCCTTCGATTTGAACCACGCTTTTGCTGCCGGGCAGCCTTTCACAAAGCTGCTCGGCGATCGAGAGATCGATCGCGACGTCGTCAGTGCCGTGGATCACCAGGGCAGGCGCTGAGATATCACCCAGCCGCCCCGCCACGTCATCGCGATCCATGAGCGTCCGATAGATCCGCGTCATGCTCTCTGGGTCGCGATCCTTCCATTTGGCGATCCACGCCGGGGACTCCGGGCGATGGTTGCCGATGATGATGCTGGCGACCATCTCCACAAGCTGGTCGTTTGGGCCGGATGACACCCAGACGTCATGCATCAGGTCGTACTGAGTGGCCTTATCGGGATCTTCCTGACCTGCCTGCGTGTCGATGAGCACCAGCGCCGCTGTGCGCTCGGGGTGCGATAGGGCGAAGCGCAATGCGATGAAGCCACCCTGGCTCATGCCGCCAATCACAGCTCGCTCAACGCCCAGGTGGTCCAGGAGCCCGGCAAGGTCGTTGGCAGAGTCCCAGTAGGTAGCCGGGTCGAGCGTCGACACCGTACGGCCGTGGCCGCGCTGATCCCAGGTGATGACGCGATGGCGGCCGCCAAGGGCCAGCACCTGGGGCTCGAACATGTCGGCGTCCATCAGGAACCCATGACTGAGAACAAGGGGCAGACCGGCGCCACCGGTGTCCTCGTAGTACAGCCGCTGGCCGCCCACCTCAGCAATCGGCACGGGACCGCAGCCTAGCCCAAATTCGATCGGAAGGGAGTGGAGCGCTCTGACCCGAATAAGTCGATGCGTAAAACGCAGCCCTCGCCTGGTGGATCTGCTGCACGGCTGCGACGAACGCGGGATGGACGTTTCGCAGCTCGATCAGCCTGTCGTATTCGCCGGCCCGCCGCTCCATTACAGCTGCGCGTGGACCCAGCAGCGGCTTGATGACCAGCCAACCCAGGACGCCGGCGATGAAGGGGAGAGCACTCACGATAAAGATGTCACCGGCGATGGCGCTGCCGGTCTGGTCGTTCGAGATGACGGCGACCATGATGCCGAGGATCCACAGCACGACGGTCGCGAAGACCAGGCCGGCGGGGATCCACGTCGCCAGCGCGACCTGGCGGCTGCTCGCTCGCGTAAGCGGCAGATGTCCGCTTGCTCGACGTGAGACGAGCAGCATGGCCAGGAACACGATCAGCAGCCCGACACCAGTGCAGAGAAGGAGCAGCAAGGCATAGGCCCACGGCGGGGCGGTGGAGAACCGGAACTTGCGCCACGTCTCCGCGGGCGCACCCGTCATCGCGCAGACCGGAGGGAAGTCGTTGGTCGCCAGCTGCGACGCCCAGACCTGGACCCTGTCCGGCGGACTAGGCGCGGGCGTCCAGGCCAAGCAGCTGGTCCAGTCCGCGGTAGAAGCGGGGCTCGCTCGTCACCTTGCGAATCGCCAGCAGTACGCCCGGCACGTACGCCTCGCGGCTCGTGGTGCGGTGGGTGATCGTGAGGGTCTGCCCCGGCAGGCCGAAGATGACCTCCTGGTCAGCGACGAATCCGGGCAGCCGAACGCTGTGCACCGCCACGCTTCCCTCCTCCCCACCCCGCGTCCCTTCGAGCGTCGTCTTATCCGGCTTCTGGTGGCTGAACGGCTTGCTCCCGCGCCGCGCGGCGAGGCGCTTCGCAGTCGATAGGGCCGTGCCGGACGGTGCATCGAGCTTGGCCGCATGGTGCATCTCGATGACCTCCGCCGCATCGAAGTGCGGGGCCGCGATGTCGGCCAGGTGCATCATCAGCACGGCGCCGATGGCGAAGTTGGGGGCGATCACGGCGTTGGCCCGCTCGCCGTTGAACAGGCCGGCCAGGTCCTGCAGGTCGCCGCTGGTCAAGCCGGTGGTGCCGACGACCGCGTGCACGCCGTTGAGGGCGCACCACCGCGAGTTGGCCCGGACGCCGTCGAGGTTGGTGAAGTCGACCGCCACCTGGGGGTCGGCCTTCTTCACCGACGGGCCGACCATCTCGATGGTGAGGCCGGTGCCGGCGATGCCGAAGTCGTCGAGCGGGCGGCCCTCGTGGGGCGGGTCGATCACCGCCACCAGCTCCATGTCGGGGGCGTCGAGCACCGCCCGGCACACCGTGGTGCCCATGCGGCCGGCGGCCCCCATGACGGCGACCCTGATCTTGTCGTCACTCATACGTTGCAGACCCTACCGAGAGTCGGTCGGCCAGGACGTCGGCGTCCACCGGCCCGACGGCGGCCAGCACCCGGGGCCCG